>JANMSG010000256.1:0-4778 GCA_031389065.1 Acidobacteriota bacterium
CGCGTGATGCTCAACTTGTAGAAGTGCGCTCGCAAGTTGGCGCAGGGTTGAATGAAGCTGTGTCGCTGGCTCTGTTCGGCAAAAATTTTGACGAGTCGAATGCGGTAGGCGAAGTTCCGGAGCAAGAGTCTTCGGGTTCCGATGAAGGAGATGGCGAAGATACCAGCGGAGGGCGGGCCGAGCGTTATCGCAAACTTGACGCGCGTTTCGATAAAGATGTGGACGACGCACAAGCGAAACCGACAGGCAATTCACAATCCTCGAATTCACAAACCAAAAGCGCGAGTTCAAATGCTCAAGGCACAAAATCGAATACTCCTTCCGTTCTTACGAAGCTTGATTCTGTTTTGAAATCGGCGGTGAGCTTCGCGGAGATGGCTCGTTCAAAAGATGAGGCAGGAAAACCTTTTGTGCATTTCGAACGCGCCGTGATTGTCGAATTGAAATCAGCGGTTGATAAGGCTGCATTCGAAAAAATCATCACTGACGAGATGCGCGAGCGATTTGTCGTCACAGGGATAGAGGCGCAACTTGCCTGGCAAAATGAAGGCACTGTGCGTTTCCTTGCACAGTCTTTGTTAGAGCAAGGCGCGGCGTATGCCGTGTCGGGCAAATACCTGGTGCTGGCTTCAAGCAAAGAATTTGTGCGTGACATTTTGCAAGCCAACACGACTGCGCCAGCAACAGCAAAGATAGAGGGGACAACAGAGTTTTACGCCCTTGTACGAATCGTTGATGCCAAGCCTGTGTATGACAAGTTGATGGCGAAACTCGACGGCAAAGTTGCAACCAAACCTGCCCCTGATTCTGAAGAAAGTGAACAGGAGATAAAATTTTTCAGTGATAACTTGCCGAGTTTTATCAAAGCTACATCGGTTCGAGAGATTCGCGTTCGCCGCAATACAGACGGCGCGATTCTCACCGAGCGCATAGCTTATTCGTATTGAGACTCGCTGCGAAAGAAAGGCATTGTTGAGCTATTGATTTTCGATGAATTCGCCACTGCGAAATAGATATTCACCACAAAGTCGTCGCAGAAGTAAGCAGTAAAGTTGTATCAAGGAGGAACCGCCTACTGCTTTCTGCCTCCTGCCTAATGTTCTTCAGTATCTTTGCCGTGAATAACCATTCTGAGGCAAACAAACCGCGAAAGCTGCTAAATTTCTTTTTAACACAATTTTGACCTTTGAAGGATTTGATCAGCGCGAAAAAACCTGAAAAAAATTCAACTCGAACAAAAACAAGTCAAAAAGGGATCGGGTCCAAATGCCGAGCTGATTAAAAAATTAATCTGCTGCAAAAAAGGGGAAAAGTCAGTCGAAAAAGGTGACGAAGGCGCTGTAAAGGTAGATATTTCCACCATTCAAATCGGTGCGTCGCGCCCCTGGAGTTACAGTCAGGATTTAGGCAATGTTAAACCCGGCACAGTTGTTTATCCAGTGAAGACAACCTACACGGTGAAAACCCTTTACCGAAAGGCGACAGAGGTGGAAGATAATTGGATTCGCATTCTAAATTTCTACGTTAATGCCTTCGGTGAATGGCAAATCGGTTCAGAAGAGCCGGTTAAAAATCCGAAAGTAAAACGTATTCCCAATAACTAATAATCGGTTTGACGAAAAGCATATGAACAGGTCCTTAAACGTGAGGCGTAAACAACGAATTTTAATCGCGTCATCTTTTAACAGTTTGCTCGGCTGTAGCGGTTTGCGCCCACCTCAACTCCACCGTTGGGGAGATTGCAGCACGCAGCAAGCGCCTGATTCAACTCATGGCTTGAGATTCATCCGTAGCATCAGGGCTTTGTATCGGGCATCTGAGTGTATGTTCTCATAAAGCGGAAGTACTTTCAGGTTCAGCACCCAGGGCGAGTGGTCGTCGCAGGCTTTTTCGAAGCGTTCAAACGCCATATCTTTTTTGCCGAGCCCCAGGTAAATCATGCCGAGGAAGTAGGGTGAGACATATCCTTTTTGGCTGAGATCTCGCAGGCGAGCGATCACTTTTTGGGCTTCTTCCAGTTTCCCTGACCGCGCATAAGCGTATCCGAGTACTTGCAGGGTTGCCGGACTTTCCGCAAACGTCAGCCTCTGCCTGAGACTTGTAATCGCCTCATCGTAGCGCTTCTGTTCCAGGTAAACCAGTCCCATATAATAATAGGGAGCAGCTAGATTGGCATCTATCTCAAAGGTTTTTTGCCCCTGTTCAATGGCTTCATCGTATTGATGATCGAGATAGAGATGCCAGATCAATTGCGAATTCACGATTGCGGAAAGTGGTTCGAGGCGCTGCGCCAGTCGCGCTTCTTCAAGAGCTTCTTCTACTCGCCCAGTGACCGCCAGATAGTCTGCGTACCAGATGTGTACGATGGCATAGTCCGGTTTCAGTTCAATCGCCCGGGTATATTCGGCTTCAGCGGCAATCCAATCCCAACGATAAATCGCATTCACTCTGGCAAGTGATGTGTGTGCTTCGGCAAGTGTGTTGTCTAAATCCAAGGCTCGAGAAGCATTCACTTCAGCTTTTTCGAAATACTCTTTCGGCTGCAGAATGTAGCCGAGAATGGCATAGGAATCCGCAATCCCCGCATAAGCCACCGCATAGCTTGGGTCTTTGGCTATCGCCTGCTCGTAATACTCTATACTTTTACGAAGGCTCTCTGCGCTGCGCTTGTTCCAGAGATGACGACCTTTCAAGTAAAGATAATAGGCTTCGGAGTTTTCCGTGTAGGTTTTTACAAGTAGGTGATCTTCCTGCTCTGCCGGTTTCAAGCGCAATTTCTCCGAAACTTCACGCGCCATTTCCTGTTCTGTGACGAGAATTTCCGAGGCTTTGCGATTATACTGTTTGCTCCAGATGAGACGATTGTCACGCGCATCTATCAGTTCGACCTTGATAAGTAGATTTTCACCGCGTTGCGCGATGCTGCCTATGATAAGAGCTTCCACTTTCAATTCGCGTCCGATGGCTTGCACGTCGCGCGGATTGGCTTTTGCGTCAAGCATTTTGTAGGGCAGGACGGCGCTGCGCGACTTGATCGAAAGCTCAGGCAAACGCGAGAGATTTTCAATCAAGTTGTCGGTAATCCCATCCGAGAGATATTCGGCATTCACATCATCGCTGGCGTTGATGAACGGCAACACTGCAACCGAGTCTATAACCGTTGGGTGACTGGCAAACAGAAATGCCGAGGCGGCAATGAACAAAGCCACAACGGCAACAGTGAGCGATGAGGCAAAAGCAATTTTGTGACGTTTTATGAACTTCGAAGCGCGATAAGAAAAGGTGTCTTTGTGCGCCAGGATGGGCAGACCTGAAAGGTGACGGCTGATGTCCTGGGAAAGTTGCTCGACCGATGTGTAACGCCTAGAGACTTCTTTTCTTAATGCCATCAAAACGATCTTATCTATGTCGCCCACCAGTTTCCGACGCAACTTCCCAGGCTCTCCATCGCGTGTCGCGCTCACCGATTCGGGAGTAAGGCTTCCTGTTGTAGGGGCATCGTCTGTAGTTTCTACGCGAGCGACCACGAGGCTGGGTTTCTCCGGTTGCTCATCCAAAACCGCTTGCAAAATCACTTTTGCCGAAGAATTCTTCAAACGGTATGGGCGATGCCCTGTCAATAACTCATACAACAAAACGCCCAATGAATAAACATCGCTTGCTACTGTAATGGGTTCGCCTCGCACCTGTTCAGGGCTTGCGTAATTCGGCGTCATCATTTGCATAGCGGTCTCTGTCGCATCCATGGTGCGGAAATCCAAACCCGGGTTGAGCAGTTTGGCGATGCCGAAATCCAAGAGCTTCGGCGTGCCATCTTTGGTTACCAAAATATTCGACGGTTTAAGGTCGCGATGGATTACCAGGTTTTGATGCGCATAATGCACCGCCGAACAGAGCTGCCCAAACAGCTTCAGGCGCTCGTTCGTCGAGAGTTTCTCCTGGTCGCAATAGCGGTCAATCGGTGTCCCTTCGATATATTCCATCACCAGGTAGGGCAGCCCTTCAACGGTTGAGCCGCCATCTATCAAACGCGCAATATTCGGATGCTCCAGGGAAGCGAGGATCTGGCGCTCGTTTTTGAATCTGCGCAGGATGAGGTCTGTATCCATGCCGCGCTTGATGAGCTTGATGGCGACTTGCTTTTGATACTCGTCATCATCGCGAGTCGCCAAAAAGACCGCCCCCATGCCGCCGCGCCCAATCTCGCGCAGTATGCGATAGGCTCCAATCCGTTTTCCTGTAGAGTCGTTGACTTGCTCGTCAGCGGGTGTTTGTTTTTCTGCTGAAAGTTCAAAAGCTTTTGCCTTGAAGGCGGGTTTCTCGATGAAATTACTTGCTTTTTCGTGGGCGAGGAGAAGCGCTTCGACCTCTACGCGCAGAGGGTCGTCCGCAGCGCAGGCGGTTTCAAGATAAGCGATTCGTGCTTCCGGTTGGTGTTCGAGTGCAGCCTGAAAGAGAACTTCGATGCACTGCCAATGTTGAGGAGTCATAATATAAGTTTTAGGTGCTAGGTATTAGGTGTTAGGTTTCAGATTGGAAATGATAATAGTTGAGAGCGTGAAATTTATCTCTCATCGGCATTCCAAATCACCAGGCAACCGATAGCTTGAATATCTAAACCCTAATACCTAACACCTATTTGGTAATTTGGTTGTAGAGCCAGGCTTTTGCCAGACTCCAATCGCGCAAAACAGTCGAGGGCGCGATGCCTAAGACTTCCGATGTTTCTTCAATCGAAAGACCGCTGAAGAATCGCAGTTCGACCAGTCGGCTCTTGC
>JANMSG010000274.1:0-4588 GCA_031389065.1 Acidobacteriota bacterium
GCTCAACGAAAAGCAGATCTGGCAGGTCGTCATTTTTCTCCGCAGCTTGGGACCGAAACCTTCGAAATAAGGTGATCGTATGGTCGCGCTTCAAAATGGCGTGGCTGAGTCTGTCTCCATCGCAAGAATGATTATTCAGGAGCGCAGATTTTACTTTTGCAAGCACTTGCTACTTCAAAGGCGCGGTTGGTGCAGCCGTTGCCATCGTTGTATTATGCGAATCACTGAACTTCCCAAGAGGTATATTTATGCTCACGAAAAACCTGCTGAAACCAACTCTCCTCGCCTTGGCATTGGTTGCAACGGTCAATCTTGCTATTGCCCAGCAAACCAATCCAACCCGTCCGCCAGACCCTGCGGCACAGCAACAAGCGCCCGCCGCCGGTTTCAAGGTGCCTGACAATATCGAATTTCGCACAGCCAAAATTATCAGTGAAGGCACAAGGCTACACGCGGAACTCTTTTCGTTAAAATCGAATGCGGGCAAGGCGCTGCCAACGATTCTCATGGCGCACGGTTGGGGAGGCACGGCTGCCAACTTTCGCTGGGACGCGCTTGCTCTGGCAAACGCCGGATACCTGGTCGTCACCTTCGATTATCGCGGCTGGGGACAAAGCGACGGGCGCATTATCCTCGCCGCACAACCTGAGAAGAAAACCAGCCGCCGCTTCACTGCAGAAGTGCAGGAACTGCGCGAATATGTTGACCCGATAGAGCAGACAACCGATTGGTTCAATGTCATCAATTGGGCAATGGGCGAGCCCGCCGTAGATAAAAATCGCATAGGCTTGCGCGGCTCCAGCTATTCCGGCGGTCATGTCTTTTACGTGGCGGCGCGCGACTCCCGCGTCAAAGCCATCGTTAGTCAGGTCGGCGCTTTCGATTCGCGTTGGGTAGTTGCCGGAGAGGTCGAATCCAAAACGACTTATGACGAAGCAAGCAAAAGAGCGCGTGGCGAATTGGGGTATCCGGAACCGCGCGCCAAAGTTGTAGGCAATCTGATCGGCGCGCCGATTCGCGACAAACTCTTGCATTATGTGCCAACCGATGAAGCGGCAAAGGTCAAAGACTGCGCCGCGCTTTTCATCGTCGCCGAAAAAGAGGAACTCTTTGATAACAAAGATCACGCGAAACTCGCTTATGACCGCATGGTGGGCACAAAAAAGAAATACGTTTCGATTCCCAACATTCCGCATTATGGCATCTACCGCGAACAACGCGAGCAGGCGATTAAACTGGCAATTGAATGGTTTGATCAGTACTTGAAAAAGTAATGCCTGTAGTTTAGGGCGTACGCAAGAAATGTACAGTAGACTGTCTAGTCTGCTGCCGTCTTGGTTTGCAAGCCATTTGGTGACCTCCTGAAACTGCGTTGACCTGCATCAGCCGCAGGTTAGACAACCTACGGTACGTCACCTGCATAGGTCCAATCGTTAAGCGATGAATAAATTTTAGCTATGAATGAGCCAGTAAACATTCTTTCCGGTCTGCGCGTCATTGATTGCGGCACCTACATTGCCGGACCCTCCACGGCGACTATCATGTCGGATTTTGGTGCCGAGGTCATCAAGATAGAGCGTCCACCTTACGGGGATCCTTATCGTCATCTTTCATTCCTTCCGGGTATGCCTGTGTCGGAGTTGAACTATTGCTGGCTGCTCGATGCGCGCAACAAAAAGAGCCTGGCTCTCAATTTACAGGACGAAGCAGGATGTGAAGCCTTGCGCCGCCTTGTAGAAACCGCAGATGTCTTCATCACCAATTACCCGCCGCAATTGTCTACTAAACTCCGGGTTCTTTATGAAGACCTGGCGGCGATTAACCCGCGACTGATTTATGCGCACATCACGGGCTATGGCGAAGAAGGCGCAGACACTAACAAACCCGGCTACGATACGACTGCTTACTGGGCGCGCTCTGGCTTAACCGGATTGATTTACGATTTGACCGTGCAAGCGGGGGCTACACCTTGCGGGACGGGCGATCACGCGGTAGGGCTTGCCTTGTTCGGTTCGATTATGCTGGCGCTTTACCAACGCCAGATGACCGGGCGCGGCGCGAAAGTCTCGACTTCATTAATGGCAACGGGCGCCTGGAGCAATAGCTGTCAGATTCAGGCAGCGATGGTTGGCGCGGTCTTTCCTGCAAGGCGAACACGCTTTACGACGCTCAATCCGTTGGTCAATCAGTATCAAACGCGCGATGAGCAGAGATTTATTTTCTGTTGTCTGGACACGACTAACGACTGGGGGCGAATCTGCCGGGCGATTGGTCGTGCGGAATTAATAAACGACCCGCGCTACGCGACGGCGGCGGCGCGCTCACAACACGGCGAAGTGATCGTTGCTTTGTTCGACGAAGCGATAGGCAACAAAGACCTGGCTGAATGGGAAATTTTATTTCACGAGCAAGGCGTGGTCTGGGGATTGATTCCGACGATGGAGCGTGTAGCTAATGATGCGCAGATGAAAGCCAATGGCGTCTTCACGGAGTTGGAGCATCCACTGCACGGTAGATTGCAGACCGTCAGCAGCCCGCTTAATGTTCAGGATACTGTAAAAGAAAAACCTATGCCTGCTCCGGCAGTTGGCGAACATTCCTCGGAGATTCTGCGCTCGCTCGGTTATACAGACGCCATCATCGAAGAGATGATTCAGCGCGGCGTGACTATGCGCCAGGAGAAAGACTTGCCTTGAGATAACGATTCACACGCTTTCCAGTGTTTTGGTAGATCGGTTGAAGTCTGCACAGAATGTCAGGAAGCACAGTTCTTTGCCGCGTAGTGGCGCAATGAGTGTAGCCGTCAGGCGTGTGCGATTTTTAGCAAGCCGGGTGTCGGGCAGATGCCGCTCAAAGGAACCTATCAACGTTATTAGAGCAGCTTGCAAAACGGTTTAGGGATTGTTTAGAGGAAGTCTTTGACCTCCGCACTCGCGCTCATAGACCGCTTCTAAACGAAGTGCTGGTAAAAGTTGCTGATTGATTTTACAGCCTCTTTTCCATACAGAGTTTTGCGGGGCTATCTCTGTAGGCAGCGATTTCGTAGAATCCAAGCTCACTGTAAAAAGCTATGGCGCGCTGTTGTTTCGGTGGGTCATACAGTTCGAGTCGCACTCTTTTATAGCCCTGCTGTTTGGCGAAATGCATAAGCTCAAGGGCAATTTTTACGCCCCAGCCTTGCGCTCTGTAGCCTCGCAAAATCCACATCCTTTTCAACTCGCAAATCTCCTCATCCATCCGCTTGATGCCGCCGGTGCCGACGACTTCGGCCGCATCTGTGATGACCATGAAAGTTCCGTTGTTATCGAAATAGCTGGTTTGCAGGTTGTTGAGGTCAACAAATTCGCCCGTTTCATTGAACTCTCTTTCAAGCTCGTCAACCGTAGATTTTATTCTCCAGATTTCGTTACAGACTTCTGCCATCACACGCTTGGCGGCGTTGATTTGCTGCGCTTGGATAGGCTTGATTTCAATCATCTGTGATTAAATAATACTTCGGACACTTTTGGTTGTCATGAAGACTTTTAGAATCACAACCGTTTGGCTCTGAAATGAATGAATCGCATGGTAGAGATCCCCTTAACTTTGATTTCATTCATCCACATAGCAAGAATCAACAGCTTACGGGATATTGCCCGTCTAACAGTGTCCGAATCATTGAGTAATAAAAAGGGTAGCTTTTCAATATGACTCTCCTTGGTCGCCTGATCTCTTTCTATTCGGCTTTGATTTTGAGCCTATTGCTGGCGACGATTTTTTGGTTCGCCTATCATCCGTCATTCATTCAACCGTTATTATTTTTATTCATACTTTACCTCATGCCGCCGCTTTCGCTTCGCCTTCATCAAGCGATTTTTCCAATCAGCGAAAAGCCTACGGATTTAGCAAAACGCGAATACTCTGCATGGTGGGGCGCGCATCAAATTCAAGTTATCTACACAGCAGTGCCGCAACTTGAAGCGCTGCTCAGAATCGTTCCGGGCGCCTACAGCGTTTGGCTGAGACTGTGCGGCAGCCGAATCGGGCGCAATATTTATTGGACTCCAAACATTGAAATCACCGACCGCTCGCAGCTTAAAATTGGCGACAATGTCGTCTTCGGTCATAAATGCAAATTGCTGGGTCACGTAATTAAACCTACAGGAAAGCGTATGATTCTCTACACGAAAAAAATAACCATCGGCAGAGATGTCTTCATTGGCGCGGGCAGCCGCATAGGCGTAGGCGCTAGCATCGCCAACGGCGTTTACCTGCCGATTCTCACGGACGTTTACATCAATCAAAAAGTTGAGGTCTCGCCCATTGAAGAGAAAGTTTTATAAAGCCTTTGATTGAGTGTAAACAACGAAAATTTCTCTGCAGAAACTGCGGTGTCCGTTGCGCTGAATATACTTTTAGAATTCATCGGCAGGGAAAATGTCGTACAATTATTTCCGCAAAAGCAATGCCACTTCACCTCATGCTCAAAGCGATTCGCCCAATCATCAAGCCTTTTTTGCGACCTTTTCTTGCAAATTTCAAAAGGTCACTGCAAACCCCTAATCAGTCGCAACAACTTGTATTTAAAAAAATCATAACGAATTTAGCG
>JANMSG010000283.1:0-1797 GCA_031389065.1 Acidobacteriota bacterium
GAAGACAAATTCGCATATTGAATCTCCGACCTTACAAATTATAGACAGGACTTCCGCAAGAAATGTACAGTAGACTGTCTAGTCTGCTGTCGTCTTAATTTGCAAGCCATTTGGTGACCTCCAAAAACTGCGTGATCCAAATTAGCCGCAGGTTAGACAACCTACGGTACGTCACCTGCGTACGTCCTGATAGAGCCATTTTAGAATCTATTTCAGACAGCGGTTACGTTGACTCTTGCCCTGTGGTTCATTGAATCAAGGACTCGATTACACTGCATTTTTCCGCAGTTGTCCCTTCGTTTGGCATTGGTACCAGCGTGACCGTAGCGCCGTAAGTCTGCATTTGATCCAGTCCGGCGCGACAAGTTTCAAGCGAGCCACAGATTGTTACTGCATCAACCATCGCGTCTGTCACACAGTTGATTGCCTCTTTGCGGCGACCCGTCTGCCAGAGCCTGTGAATCTTACTCGCTTCTTCGGCAAATCCCAAACGACTGAGGGAATCACGATAAAAATCGCCCATGCCGCCGATGTAATATGCCAGAGGCAAGCGCGCTGCTTTTCTCGCGCTCGTCAAATCATCAGAAACTTTGGTGTTTACGAAAGGCGCGATTTCAATTTCGCTTACCTCACGACTGGCGGCTTCACAGCCTGCGCGAATCTGTGCGATGCCTTGTTGCAACTGGGCGCGAGGCCAATGCGTGGGCAGCCAGCCGTCCGCAAGTTCTCCGATTTGTCTGAGGCTTTTCGGGGCAAGCCCGGCAACGTAAATCGGTATGTCGGCGCGAAGCGGTTTAAAGCCGAGTTTGAAACGGCGGAGCTCGAAGCATTCGCCGTTGAAATCTGCGCGCTGACCTGCAAGCAAGAGGCGAATGATTTGAATCGTCTCTTTGAGTCTTGTGAGCGGTTTATTGAATTGGCAGCCGTGAAAATCTTCGACAACGCGTGCGCCGCTTGTGCCTAAGCCTAAACGGAAACGCCCGCCGGAGATTTCATCTACAGTTGCCGCGCTCATGGCAAGCAAAGCCGGAGTGCGCGAGAAGACATTGACGATGCCAGTTGCCAGATGAATCTGTTTGGTATGAAGGGCAAGTTCGGTTAACACACTGAAGGCATCGCGCTCCCAGGCTTCGGGCATCCAGAAAGAGTCGTAGCCGCAAGCATCGGCAGTCTTTACGCATTCGATTAACTCGCGCTTATCAAAGCCGCTTTTATCGAAACCGGGTAGACGACCTAAATAAAGTCCAAGTCTTCGCATTGATTTATAGGTCTGTTGTTTAGAGAAAAATCACGAAAGACCTATCAGATAGTGATTGTATGCTCTCTTTTAGAGAGCGCAACGGAAAAATGAGAATATCGTAATTTGAAGAGATTATTTATAATTAAGCGAACTACATTTACATTGACAGCATTGCCAAGAGCCTTCATAGAAGCATTTCCTTTAGGAAGATATTTTAAGCTGTCCATAGATTGCAATCTCGCGCACTCACGGGGGGTCATATATCTTTTTTCCCAGCCGATAATAGGAATCTGTGTTGAAGTCATCGCTACCAAAGAGGGTGATGTGGTTGGTCGCTTTACTCTCATCCCTGAGGCTCTAAATTGGATTACGTATTTCCAAATATCTCGATGCTCTCCTTTGCAATTCCATTCAAACTTCTGAAGGCTTGAGGGGAAACCTTTGATTTTAGGGAGCCAAGAATCAATCCACTTTTTATTTTTTTTGTATAGTTCACGATTCTGTCTGATGAACATTTGTTTCCATCTCGGAAAAACACCTTCCTTACCGCGTGCGTA
>JANMSG010000307.1:0-3614 GCA_031389065.1 Acidobacteriota bacterium
CGGTAGCCAGTCGCCGGTTTCCAGTTGTCGGTTCTGCTTATAATTTTTGGCTTTACCAAACGCCACGTAAACCTAGATAGAAGCTAGTGTATGAACCGACTACCGGCTACCGACCACTGACTACTGTCTCTTTATGTAAAGCTCCTCGCTGTTCCAGGTGAAGCGAGGCGGCAAAGGGGTTGGTGACGCGTTGCCGAATTTGTTTTTATAAGCGATGGCGACACGCTCTGATACGAGATTGATTTCAGCCATCTGCTCAGACCATATTCGTTGGACTTCAGCGAACATCTGTTTGCGCTGCGCTTGATCTGCCGTTTCGTCTATCTTTTTTACAAGTTCATCAAGACGCGCTTCCCATTCGGTTGAAGGAGTCTTTTGCTGAGGGAAAAATGCATGATTCTGCCCGGAAGAAAGAAGCGTGTTTTTGACATTGGCAGGACCGGGCGGCACGCCTGAACGCCAGCCCAAAACGATGGCGTCAAAGTTGAATGTTGCGCTCAGCATCTGGCTGATTAAAGAGAAATCAAGCGGATTGGAAGTGCATTTTATGCCTACGTCCTGGAGATTTTTTACCAGGAAGGCGGCGGTGCTGACGCGCTGAGAATTTCCGGCATTCGGGTTGAGGACAATCTCGACCGTGTGCCCTTCGCCGTCTTCAAGAAAGCCATCGCCGTTAGAGTCTTTCAAACCAAGCTCTGCAAGCATTTGACGGGCCAGGTCTTTGTTGTAGGGATACTTCATTACGTCGTCAGAATACCAGGCTTTATCGCCGGGTGTTGTGATGGAGTAAAGCGGTACTGCGCGACCTGCGAAGACAGTATTTGCCAGACCTTCGCGGTCTATGGCGTAAGAGATAGCCTGCCGAAATTTTTGATCGCGATAAAGCTTTTGCTTCCAAACCTCAATAAAAGGTTTGCCGGTTTTTGGATTCACGCCGGTGTTTTGATTCAGTGTCAGCCAGTAGGTATCCAGCGAAACGCCTATGTCTTCGACTTTGACATCGGGGCTTTCCATGCGTTTGATGTGCGAAAATTCTTCGGCGCGAACTCTGTCCATTACATCAATTTCGCCAGCCTCAAACTTCGCTGTTATGGTATTGAAGTCTTTGGTGATGATGAAAATGATGCGATCAAGATAAGGCAGCCGTTGCCCTGTTTTATCAACCTTCCAAAAGTAAGGATTGCGCTCTAGTACGATGCGTTGACCCGCCGTGCGTTCTTTGATTCGATAAGGTCCCAAGCCTACAACATTGCCTGGGTCTTCGGTGATGCCCATCGCTTCATTGAATTTTCCGTCGCGCCAAACTTGCTCCCACTTATGTTTTGGAATCAGCCAGAGGTTGAAGACGTTATCTAAAAATGCGCCGTTCGGTTGATGCAGTTTAAATTTTACGGTGTAATCGTCAAGCTTTTGAAGTTCAGGATAGAGGGTCTTGCCGCTAGCGTCTTTGCCTTCGTTGAAAATGTCAGCGATAGGCGTTTGCACCCGGTTGTTGCCCTCATGGATTTGGTCTCTCACGACATCGTAAGAGAACACCACATCATCGGCATTAAAAGGCTGACCGTCAGACCATCGCACGCCTTTTCTCAGGTAAAAAGTCCACTCTTTGGCATCCTGTGTTACTTCCCATTTTGTGCATAAGCCTGAATCGTAATCGGGATTGTCGCCGCCGTTGCGGTAATCAACGAGGCAACGAAAGACGTGATACCAAAGCACGTCCAAAGAAGCTACGTCGTCGGCTATGATGACGTTGAATTTCTGCATATCATTAGGCTGCGCCATCACCAGTTGCCCGCCATAGATACCCGGCTCGCCTTCAAACTTGTAGGCGTCTTGCGGTACTTCGCCTTGAAACGGCGGGTCTGGATTGCCTGTGTTAGGCGGAATAGGTGGTCCGCAAGACGAAGCCATCGTTATTGCGGCGATGAGAAAAAAGAGGATGAATTTCTTCATCTAACTGCCTCCGAAAATTTCGACCTGTAAGCAGCGAAGCAAAAGTTTTGGGGTAGATCAATAAAGGTAAACTCGCGTCTGCGATTGGCTTTGCCTTTTGCCTTTTTACTTTTGCCTTACTGCCTACCAATGTTCCCGCATCAAGCGCGGGAATATTTTTATGGCTTTAAAGCCGCTGCCTCGAAACCCGAAAACCAGGATGAGCGCAGACCAAGCGAAATAGATAATTGTGACAACCTCTTTGCTGCGATAGGCGAAGCGTTCGATCTGCTGCGGGGCGACAGAAAATAGCCTGCCAACCTGAGCCGCCATCGCATTGAATTCGACGCCCGGATCAAGCGGTTTTTCAAGCCCGGAAAGCGCAAACTGAATGAAAAACAGGGTGAAAAGCAGAGCCGCCTCCCACCACGAAAATCTCAGGTTTGAAAGTAAGAATGCGCCCAAGAGCGATTGCCCTATGGTCATCAAGATCTCGACTCTTTGATGTTCATCGAAAATAATTGTTCCCCAATGCCCCAGCGCCAGAGCGTACGCAATCGGCAGCATCGCAACCAGCATCGTCCATTGATTGATGTTGGAACTGACCATGTTCATCACCGCCAGCGGTGCCGTAGAGACCCGTCGCGCCCAGTTGAAGGCCGAAACCTTTTCGGGGAATTCTGAAAGAAATGGCGCAACCCATTGCACGAAGACGAAGGTTGAAATGCCTAAAGATAGAGCAATCCCTTTGAGGCTTTCCAGAAAAGGATGTGCGGAAAAATAGAGAATCGCGCCGCCGCTGACAAATAAGCCGCCGATGATCGAGTTTCGCCAGATTTTGCGCTGGCGCAGAATAAAGCGCGGGATGCGGTCAAGGTCATCCATCTTCTCTTCCCCTTGCGGAGGAATTTTGTTTAAAAAGACCAAATAAATCGCATAAATCAAGGTGAGAAACAGACTGTCAATATAACTGAGCGTGCCCTTGAACCAGACGATGCAGAAGTAGGCAATGCAGATGAACAGGAAGATCACTTCGATTGCGTGTTCGTCATCAAGTTCGATTGCCTTCAGTCGCTGGTCTTTATTCTTTTTGTGATAAAAGAAAGCCGCCGTCGCATAAATCATTGGCCAGCCCAAGCCGACAAGCAGGCGCAGACTCCCTGTAAAGTTTGCCGTCATCAAAGAGGTCGCGAATATGGCTTGGGCAGAGCCGGGCGCACTGGAAACACTTTTGCCAGCTTCCCAGGCGATGACCGCTTCGACGGCAAATTCCGGCAGCGTTTGCAACCATGCAAGGATTGCCAGCGCCAAGCCCTGCGAGATTAAAAATTGCGCCGCTTCTGCGGCCCAGGCGATCAAAATCGCGGAACCTAAGACGGCCGGAAACGTCCACAATGCAGAAGCAGTTCCTTGAACAAAGGCGACGGTTTGGGTTACGGGTTTGGCGAGGGATTTTAAAAGTGTGAAAGTTATCATAATTCAGTTCGAGAAAAATGGCTGTGTCAATGTAAACAATTCGGCTATGAAAATTAAGCGTTACAAATCGGTTCTGAGAAAAAACAACACTCAGGCTTATATCACACTGATAAGTTTGCGAACAAGCAATGCCGCCGTTTTGTTATTTGTGCTATAGTCTAGCCGTTTTTGGCAATTCTTTCTGGCGAGGCAATGACGATGGGCAA
>JANMSG010000315.1:0-2356 GCA_031389065.1 Acidobacteriota bacterium
GAGCCTAGATACGTGGAGTACACCAGCCCTGTGCCCGCCGGGTTGAACTTCGTCACGAACATTCCTCTCCGGCCCCCCGGAGGTTCAGGCAGCCCACTCACCAGGGGAAAATCGAATGAGTTGGTGGTGCCAGTAACATAAGCCGAGCCGCTTGCATCCACAGCTATGGCGGTGGCGGCATCAGGACCGGTGCCGCCGAGGTAGGTGGAATAAACCAGGACCGGGTCAATCACCAGCGGCTTGCGCCTGTCATAACACCCGAGTTGAAAGCCTACGTGGTACTTGCCCTTGCGCACATAGCGCACCGCGACCTTCTGTTTCCGGCCGTTGATTTCCTGAAAGGCAATCGGCTTTCTTTGCCGTAGCTCTTTGCCGCCGACGGTTAAAACCAGGTCGCCTTTCGCGTCAAGGCGCAACCGCTGTGCGCCTTCAAGAGCAAGGGTAATCTTTGCCGGATTGACTCCCGCAGCAATTTGAAAATCGTACTCCAATTGTTGCTTCCGCCCGTAAAAAATCATATCCACGCCAACATATACTTGTTCATAATGAACTTTGGCGAAGTTTGAAATCCCGGTGCGCCATTTTGTCTGATCCTTGCCCATGAAGTAGTTACTTTTGAACTGGAGTTCATCAACACCTCGAATCCGTGAAGGTCGGTTTGCCCCTATCAATTTGATTCTCAAAACATCTTGTTGTTTCGAGGAAGAATGATTTTGTAAGCCTACATCTTTCTTTACAGGCGCTATTGGCTTTGTTTTTTGTACAGGCTCGTCTACCTTCCAGTCTTGATCTGTATTTATGATTGTGGAGTCTGAGTTGCCGGATGGAAGCAGTTTTATGACGGTCTCTTCTTCCGTCAAAAAAATAGCGTACCCGCTACCTTTAGCAAGAAATTTCACCTGCGAAGCGCACTGTCCTTGATTACTCTCGAAACTCAAGGGTAAGCTTCCGTAAGATTCAAGAATATGTGAGCGCGCATTTTTATCTACAGAATTTGCAGGTAAATTGATTCCAGCATCTGCTTTGGCGGCAATGACATTTACCGACGCACGATTCGGCATGAGAGCCGTTGTAAGGAAAATTAGCAGCAGGAAAATTGCGCGCAAAATCTGTGTATTTTTTCTAAGCGATGTAATCATTTTTTTGCTCCTATTGAATCTTGAAACTTTACCTGGCAAGGATGAACCGAGAGTTTTAACTTCAATTTGAGTCAAACAGATCCTTTCATTGCAGGTCGAACGAGAAGCAGAGTTGCTCCTATAGTTAGGCTCGTTTCTGATGAAAAGTCGGCAATTGTGTTTTAAAGAAAAAGAAAAGCAGTTTTTATGCGAAAGAATGATTCGCTTAAGAATCAACCGTCATTCAAATTTTCTTATTGCCTTATCCTTACAATGTAGAGTGTTTGATCTGGCTATTTCCCCGTCCCGGTTGGTTCAATCGCCTACATTCACGACAATAGTATCTTTAATAAATTGGATAATCAAGAAGCTATTTGAGGAGCGCCAATCAAAGCTAAGAATCAAATTCTTGCTCGCTTGCTTCTTCAATCATTTTCTTTGAAACGAGCAAATCAACTTAGATTCTGATAACAACTTTGCCTGTGGCGTGTCCTGATTCGCTGTATGCCAAAGCCTCTTTCACATGCTCAAGCATGAAGGTTTTATCAATGACTGGTTTGATGATTTCATCTTCTAACAACTTTGCAATCTCTGCGAGTTGCCTGCCATTCGGTTGCATGAAAAGATACTCGAATCGTACATCTCGTATTTTCGCTTGTTTCGTAGCTTTACGATTCATAAACCAAAGCGCAAAAGTCAAAAGCGGATTCATTCCAACTTCACGGGCGAATTTTGCAGTAGGCACTCCCGCAATAGTAACTAACACGCCGCCACGTTTCAACATCGCAAACGAACGCAATTGCGTTTCGCCCGCCATCGTGTCGAATACTGCGTCGTAATCTTGCAACTTTTCCTCGAAGCGTTCCTTGCGATAATCTATCACCACATCCGCTCCGAGTCTTTTCACCAAGTCAAAATTTCTTTCGCTTGTGGTAGTCGCAACCGTCGCGCCTACATAGTTAGCGAGTTGAATCGCAAACGTGCCTACGCCGCCGGAGCCTGCGTGAATCAAAACCTTTTGACCCGCCTGCAATTTGGCTATGTCAATCAAAGCCTGCCAAGATGTCAGCCCGACAAGCGGTATCGAAGCCGCTTCGACGTGCGAGAGATTTATAGGCTTCAGTGCAGCATTGTCTGCGTTGACCACAGCAAATTCAGCAAACGCCCCTATGCGATCTTTGTCGAGTCGCGCAAATACCTCATCGCCTTTTTTGAATTTCGTAACTGCCGCGCCAGTA
>JANMSG010000367.1:0-6749 GCA_031389065.1 Acidobacteriota bacterium
ATCTCCCGCTTTGTTCACCTGAGCACACTCGCCGTTTGCAAATTAAAATCGGGGATGCCGCTTGTCGAAAGCGATGCTTTAGTCACAGACCCGAATGCCGGATACTCTTACGACAAAGCCGAATGCGAACGCGCGCTACGATGGGCGCATACAAAGAGCGGCTTCCCTTTCGTAAGCCTCAGACCTACTGCAATTTTTGGCGCGCGCGATTATTTGTCGCGCGAAAATTATCATCTCAAACGCATTATCTCTGGCGACCCGATCATCGTTCCCGATAGTGGACTCACACCGATATGGGCGATTTACGTGAAAGATTTGGCGAATGTATTGGCGAACGCGCTGACTGCCGAAGGTGCCGAAGGTCACAGCTATAATTTGTCGCAACCGGAATGGGTTTCGATCAATGACCACATCGCCCATATCGCCCGCATAGCCGGAACGCAAGCCATCACGGCACACATTCCGTCGCGACTGCTTGAGCGCTTAGGATTTAACTTGGCGCATTTTCCCTACAGTTTGGCCAACGAAATGGTCATACAAGTTGACTCAAGCGCCGCACAAAGGGATTTACAATTCACGCCGACGCCTTACTTTCAAGCTTTGCACGAAACCGTTGGATGGTTTCTTGAACGCAGTCCTGAAATCGAACCGTCAATCGAAGACCGCTTCCCGCCCGTGATGCCTCGTTCGCGCGAAAGCGATTTGATTGAGCGCTACCGCGATGGCATACGCGAACTTGAAGACCGCCTCACAGACGATTGGCTCAACGAATCCATGCCTGAAATATAACTAATCAGGACTGAGGACTGAGGACTGAGGACTGAGTTAAACAGTAAATTTGCATTAATAACGGATAGCTATATCAAGAGATCAGATGAACGACCCCTCCTCAGTCCTCAGTCCTCAGTCCTCAGTCCTCAAAATAATGATTGTCGCAGGCGAAGCCTCGGGCGATAAACATGGCGCGGCTCTTGCAGAAAAGCTCAAACAACTTTATCCCGAAACGCAATTTGAGATCTTCGGCTCTGGCGGTGAAGAGATGCGCGCCGCAGGAGTCGAAACCCTGATTGACGCGCGCGATGTCGCAATCATAGGCATACCTGAAATCATTCGCGCCTTCGGCAAACTTTATGGCGCTTACAAAATGTTGCTGGCGGCGGCGCGGGAGCGAAAGCCCGATGCAGTTGTCTTAATTGATTGGCCTGATTTCAATATGCGGGTCGCCAAACGGTTGCACAAACAAGGCTTCAAGATTATTTATTACATCAGCCCGCAAGTGTGGGCTTGGCGACGTTATCGCGTCAAGGCTTTGCGTCGCGACGTAAATCGCATGCTGGTTATCCTGCCATTTGAAGAAGAATTCTACAAAAATGAAAAGGTAGAGGTTGAATACATCGGTCACCCTCTGGCAAACGTTGTTCAAGTTACGGCCTCGCGCGAAGAGTTCACGCGCAAACACAATCTGGATGTAACGCGCCCGTTTATCGCTCTTCTTCCCGGCAGTCGCCATAAAGAGATTCATTACCATTTGCCAGCCATGCTCGATGCTGCCGCACGATTGAGTCCTGAAACTTTTGCGATAAAAGCCGAACGCCGCGAGCAATCCAATGACTCAATAAACAAACCTCAGTCCTCAGCCCTCAGTCCTCAGTCCTTACGCCAGCCGCAATTCATCTTGCCGCTGGCTTCAACAATTTCGCGTGCGCAAGTCGAATCTACCATCAAAGCATCAGGCGTTGACGTAAAGATCATCGAGCGCGACACCTACAACGCACTCGGTCACGCGTCGTTTGCCATCGTCGCAAGCGGCACGGCTACGGTTGAAACGGCGCTTGCGGGAACGCCTATGGTTATTGTTTATCGAGGCTCGCAGTTGAACTGGCGTTTAATTCGCCCGCTGATTCACCTGGACACTTTCGGCATGGTTAATTTAATAGCCGGTCGCCGCATCGTCCCTGAATTGATGCAGCACGATGTCACAGGCGAGAAGATTGCCGCAGAAGTGAAAGCGATTTTGAATGACGAGCAACGCCTTCGCAAAATGCGAGAAGATCTAGCTGAAGTGCAAGCGAGGTTGAAAGCAGGCGGCGGCAATGGCGCAGAACGCGCCGCACGCGCCGTTATGCAAGTGATTCATGAATCGTAAACTGTTACTGAAACGCTTGATTATTGGGCTTGTGCAAATAACTCACGGGCTTTCAGCACAAATTTTAAGAATGGTAACCTATGCCCGCATTGAGTGCAGCATTTGTCTTCTCCGATACGCACATCTTCCACGATTCGCAAAAACTGCATTTTCTGATATCCGATGCGCGTACCTCTAGGCAATCCGAAGAATGTCGGATCAATGGAGCTAAAATCTACCTGACAGAAATCACAAAGAATAAGACTTAAATCTTCAAAAATCCGCATTTCAGCATAGGTATGCTTGCCCGCCAAAGCGTGTTCAATCTCCTCCCGAAGATGTCCGCACTCCATACAGGGAGCAACCTCCATAACTTCAAGTTCGGTATAACAAATTGGACAGTAATTTTCGCTCATTTTGTAATCCTGAAGTGCAGGCCCCTGAGGGCAACAGAAACACTTCCTTCTCACGCAAGCGTTTGACGGGCGCGGCGAACCATATCAACCATCGCTTTTCTTACTTCATCAGGAGTTGCGACAGGTTCGGCAAAATCCAGGCGAAGGTGTTTATGATTGTTGTTTTTGACAGCAATCATATCGAAGCCTGCGCTATCCACGTGAATCATTTTTGCACCGGCAGCCTCAGTTGAAGCGAAGGCTTTTGCATAAGCAATCATTGCTTCCTGATGGTCTTCGTTCATATGAGTGCAAATGCCTTCAATGTGCGGAGCCAGCGCATCGAATTTTTCATAAGCGGAGCGGTTTATCATTTCGTCGCCGTCAATCCAATGAATATTGCCGAAACCGCCGATGAAACGGACTTGCGTGACCTGGATTTTGAAGAGCGAAAAATCGTGTGTCGCGTAATAGCTCACGGCATTCGGTACGACTTCCAGATAACGCTGCTCGGCATCTTTAAGAAAAGGTTGCGACACAGGCATCGCATATCCCATCAATGTAGCTCTTGAGCTTGCCTGTTGGTCTTTTGTATTTGACGCTTGCACGAGAAAACTTGCGCGAGCGTCGGCGCGAAGATTGCGCGTGTGTTCAGCAATGTCGCTGATTAAAATCAGAGGCTCGCCCGCCGCCGTCAGTGCATAAGGCGCAATCGAACCGAAAGGCCAGCCGTCCATTTTTTGCGACAGAGTGCAGAGCATCCCGTCGTGTTCCAATTTCACAAAAGCTTTCGCTTCCTCAACGTATTCTTTCATTGATAACCCCATTCAATAGTGAATAGTGAATAGTGAACAGTGAACAGTGGTGGAACTGATTCCTGACTCTATTCATGAATCAGGATGTGCCTTCACTATCCACTATTCACTGTTCGTTATTCACTGTTCACTGTTCGTTATTCACTGTTCACTGTCTTCTCTGCGGGCGGAAAGGTGTTGGATAAACGGCGTAGCTCACGTTGCCGTCTTTATCTACAGCTTGAACGCCGAAGAAGTAGTTGTCTTTCGACATTCCTTTGATGGTGTAGCGCGTGACGTTTCCAACCGCCACTTTGTTTGTCCAGAACGGCGATGTCGTATCGCGCCAGACGATTTGGTACCCTGCCAGGTCAGGCTCTTTATTCGCCTCCCAACGCAAGGTCGTATCGTTTTCTAACTTCGCGGTTTCCATTTCGACTTTCGCGGGTGCGGCGGGCGCAAGCGCTAAAGTTGCCAACGAAGCGGCGTTGACACGCGTCACTTGCGCAACATAATTGAAGTCCACAAACTCCGGCAAATCTCCATATTTTACGCCGTTTTCTTCGCGTACTTTTTGATGCTGATGTTTGTAATCTTCGTTCGGTTCAGTCATTCGCACAGCCGCAAATCCTCTTTCGAGAAAAGGCGAATGGTCGCCGCCGCGCAGGTAGCGGTCTTTGCGATAGATGATATTGACCTTGAAACCTTTGACGTATTTTTCGCCGACCTCTTTGATGTAGCGCGCAAGTTGTCTGGTGGCGCCATCATTTTCGCCGCCCGTCTGCAAAAGTGTACGAAGCTCCGGCGTAAGTTTTTCATTCGGTGAAACACCTTCGGCAAATAAACGAACCTGCTTGTCATCAACGCGACCATCTTCGGCGCGCGAGCTGCCGATAATGTCGTTGGTAATCATCCCCGCGATGTTGAGATTTTTCTGCTTTGCCATTTCTGCCCAATGCGCTGCGCCGAGCAGGCCTTGTTCTTCGGCGGCGACGGTCATAAAAACCAACGTCGCGTCGAATTCATATTTCGACATCACGCGAGCCATCTCCATTACGGCAGCAGTTCCCGAAGCGTCATCGTTTGCGCCTGGCGCGTCGCTCTTGCCATCAAGCATATCTTGCGTACAGACGCAGGAATCATAATGCCCGCTGACGACATAGATTCTCTCTTTCGATTCGGCTTGTTTGCCGGGCAGCGTAGCGACGACGTTGACCAGTTCCGTAGGTTTCGGGATGCGTCCACCGGCGGGTTGCATGAAAGAATCGAATTCGACTTGCAGACGACCGCCGGATTCTTTCGAGTAACGCTCCATTTCCAGTTTAATCCAGCGTCGCGCCGCGCCTATGCCTCGCGTCTCGCTTTCGGTTTCCGAGAGCGAATGGCGGGTGCCAAAATCGGCGAGTTTGCGAATAATCGCTTCGATATTTTTCGCAGAGATATCGCTGAGGATTTTTTGAATTTGCGGATTGAGCTTTTCAACGGGTTGTTTTTTCGCTGAAGAAAGCTTCTGCTGCGCGCTCAACGTTGATGAAAAGAGAAAAGAGAAAATCATTACAACTAAAAAAAGCTTTTTAACCATAAGGCAATTCCTGAAACATGAGCTAAATTTTCCACTGAGCAGTACTGAAAAAACTGTTCTTGAGTTACAGAATCCCTATATCACGTTACAGAACAGGGAGCTTAATTTTGATTTTTTGTAAATAGAGCGTAGATAGCCAAGATGAATACGCCTAAAAAAATCAATCCGGCAAAACGCCATGCAGGAATATAACTCCGTGAATTTATCCATTCTGATTTAATCTTTGATGTGCCAGAAAGTTTTCGATCATATTCGCGAAATTCATTGGTATAGAAGACGAGTGCAATGCCCGCTGTCAAAGAAAATACTGCCATCCCAAGCAATAATAGATTATTTTTTATATCATCATACATAAATCTCTTTCACAATAAACATTCCCACCGCGAAGCATAGGGCATTCTGACGCAGTTTCATAAATACTGCATTGGTTGCACTGTTAATTTGCGATCTTGGAATATCAAATCTTCTCATTATCATCAGGCCGCGCTCACAGCTACAGGCAATGGGTGAAGAAAGGTAATTGGAATGGCTTCAACCAAAGAAGGTGTGTAGGCAGACAGTGAGAGTATCTCGCGCACAGGAGACCTCTGCATGATCTCTAAAACTAACTCTCGCAATTCGTCAGATAATTGTGACAATCCACTCAAAGGAAAACTGCGCGGACCTATTTCAGTTTTTTGAGCTAAAATCGAATAATCAAGAAAAGTGATTCCTACTGCCTTGCGCGCTTGTTTGTTGATTCGCAGCAAGATGTTCTCGTTCAATTCAATGCCCGTCGCATCTGTTGCAGTTTCAAACGAAACATAAAGCGTGTCGCTGATTTCATCATAATTAAAAGTTGGTTCAGCCATGTCTGTTATCCTATCTCTTTTCGATACGCTGTCACTACGTAATTATTCGGAATTGGCTTTCCATTCCCACCCTCTTTGAATCGAAACAAAACTATAGCAATAATGTGAGTATTATCTCTTGTCAAATTATCGAAACTTTTCGAGTATCTATATTTTTGCGGGTTTAATGCTTCTTGTTTTCTATCGCCTTTTCGCAGAGTTTGTTTCAACTGCTCTTCACACAGAGTCATCTCAGGATGATTCGTTGGTTCTATGATGTGATTCCATCGCTCATCAGTTATGCAAATCTCATTTTTATAGCGATCAAAAACCGACCACCTTTTTCCTTCGCTCATAAAAAGTCCTTAGCTTTTGTGCTTCACAAGACAGGCGGCGTGTCCCATCACCACATCGCCATCGTTTGTCATCGTCGGCGTAGGCGTCCAGTTATTCGCCAAACGATGCTCCAATAATTCGTCGGCTGTCGGTTGATGTTGCCATAGAGCGACCGCTCTGATAGCGCCAAGTCAGGTTGTATCGAACGCCAGAAAGACGGTGTCCTCTATCCGAAAGATGACATCGAGAGTGAATTCGTCCTGCGCGATCACTGTAGCCACTTTGGCGGGCGGCGTTTTCGCAAGCGCCCAGCGCAACACCTCTTCAAGTGTGCGAAAGGCTTCGACCTCTTTGAGAATTTCGATGGCCATCGCTACTACCTCAATCTTTATTCGCAATGTGTCATAATGGATTTTCTGTGTCGCAGAGATTTTAGGCAAGCTCTTTCGGTAGTGTCCTAAAGTTATGGTGTTATGTGAGAAGCGCGCGAAGCGGGTGAAAGCATATAGCCCAGCCTGTAAGGGCTGGGTATGGTGAGCCTCCTCACCTGAGAGCCCGCGAAGCGGGTGATAGATAGGATGAATCACCTCTATCACCCGCTTCGCGGGCTCGCTATGGTGTTGGGCATTCGGTCCACGGGCTGACACCCGTGGCTTTATGCTACCGCCCGCTTCGCGGGCTATTAAA
>JANMSG010000417.1:0-4749 GCA_031389065.1 Acidobacteriota bacterium
GTGTACTCCAGGAATTCAAATCAGCCGTCGCCCAGATGAATTTCACAAGATCGCCGACGCCCAAAAGCACTGCCATATAAATTGCGCCGACTGCCAAAGTCGCCATCACATGGACAAAGCTGCGGCGCATAATCACGTCAACGTCCATCAAGCGATAGCGCACAATCGAGTAACCGAATGAAACAGGGATCAAGATCAAGGGTCCAAATCCCAATACTTCCATTAACGAGGTGATTTCCAGACCGAAAAGAAAAGGAATGCCGAAGCAAACTATGAACGGCACGACCGAAAGAGTCAGGCTCCAGACAATCCATTTAAGTTGATGCTTGAGCAAGACTTTTTCGGCGCGATTAAATGTACGGACTAATAACGCGCTGCCCATCAAGAAGAAGAGCGGATAATGTAAATGCTCGAACCAACTGATCCATTCACGCACCTGAACCAGATGACCGCCTTGAAAGATGTTTGCTTTATAGATGAATAAAATGTTGGCAATGATGATCGCTGCTGCCGGAAAATAGAGCGCCATTTTAACCGGAAGCAAATAGCGCAGTTTCTCTTGACCGGACGGGAACTTGACGCAGAAGTCCAAAAATAGAGGAGCCGACAATGCCAACCCTATGCCATCAATGACAAATACTAAATTGTCTAACCCATTACCTTCTTTTGTAAATTGATAAAAGTAAGCGACGAAGGAAGCCAGAAACCAGGCGTAAAAGTGATAGGTTAAATTGGCGCGACTCTGTTTGAATAAAACGAAAAGTCCGATAGCCAAATAGACTACCCCTATGAACGCAAGGTAAAGTCCCAACCCTAAATTTTGCGACAGAGTCGTGACTTTGAAATCAACGTCGTAAAGCGGTTCATCAAGTTTATAGATTGCTTGAAGTACAGGGTCATTTCTCTCAATTATGTAGCGGGCATCGTTTCCTACACCTTGCTCATGGAGATATTGCGAGATGGTTTCCGCGGTTTCGATTTCTTCATATTTGCCTTGATAGAAGATTGCTCGAACATAATCGCCCTTCCTTACGGCGATATGCGCGTCGGAGCGAACCGATTTGGCTTGTACGCCGTTTGCCGTGTTCACCCATTCAACGCCGTCATCGGCGACAGAAGGTGTGGCAAGTCGGTCGCGCAGATTGAGGATACCCAACACAACAAGAAGAATGGTTATCGCCAGAACGGCAATAAGCTTTGTCTTGTTCATCAGGTACTTCATCATAGCCTCGTAAGAACTCAAACTTCAGAGTGCAGAATAATTAGTGAATATTGCAACTCTTATTCCGACTACAGAAAAACTGCCAATAGCTTAAAACATTGATGTTTCAGCTACTTGTCAATTGCTGTAACCTGCCTTGGTTTCCATATTTTCGGAAAGTTTCCATGTTTTCGGATTCCGCTTGGCTTTTCAAATTCCTGTTGTGAAACACAAATCACAGGCAATTAGTTGAAAATGCAACTGCCTATGATAGGGGGAACAACTTTTAAGGGCATCATCCGAAGAATTTTTATGGACACAGAGTTTCTTATTGTTGAACTCTTTTCTTAAAATCTCATAGAAACGCCGACGCGAACTAAGCGGTTAAATCTGCTGCTCATTAATTGCTGTCTTTCATCGGCAACAGAAATTTGTTGATCCAAAAGATTTCGCACATCGATCAAGGCTTCCAACTGACCGGGCAAAAAGCCAAAGCTCGGCAATGCCTGATTCAACGAAATGCTGATGTTCGGATCAAAAGTGGCGATTTGACCTTCAAACGGGTCTATCGCAAAGACCGCACGTGTCGGAGCGATTCTCAACACAGTAGAGATTCGCGTTCCTGTGTTGATGAAATTTGCGTTGATCTTGGCTGATACGATTTGGAATGTAGCGTTTGTGAATAAGTGAGCCGGATCGGTGATGCCGTTTGCGTCAAGTTGTTGACCTTCGCCGAATGCGTAGCCAACCGAACCCTCCAGAATATTATTGATTCGTCTGTTATAAACAACACGAAGGCCGCGAGAACGCCCCTTCTGTTGTTCATTGCGAAGTATGGGTTCGTCTTCAACGCGGTCAACAGGAATGGCCAGGAGGCCAACGCCGTGACCGGAAACGGTATCAAAAAATGCCATCATCTCTACGGATGATTTATCGGATAAAATTCTTTCAGCGCCGAATTGCAGACGATAGCTGCTATCGGTAACCGGAGCGCCTTCTTTTGATAGGGCAACCGGTTTGGATTGCGAAAAAACGATCTCGCCTGATTCGAGGTTGATTTTTGATTGCTCATCAACTGACGAACCGGGACTAATTCCTGCGAAAAATCTGGTGCGTGCCCCCGCGTCAACCGCGACTCCGAATCTAGGTAGAACGCTGGTTGCGGATACGCCTTCGGTGAAGCGCGCGAATTCAAATCCATAAACCACCAGCACAGGACCTGCGACTTGCCAGGTATCGGTAGCCGAAAGTGAGAACTGGCCAATTTGCGGCGTCTTGCTGTGACGCGAAAAAGTGAACCGCGCATAGCCTAGCGCCAGCCCCAGTTTATGCTTATCGCCCGCGTGTCCGGTCGTCAATACCTCAAACCTCTGCGTCACGCCTGTGCCTTGAGCGACTTGTCCGCTCATGACGACATTTGCATCACGCCCGATCTGTTGCGACACAGCGAAATTCGCGCCTGTCATCGACCCCATTTCTGCTTTCTCGCTTGCGGCAGTTTGAGAGAAGGCGTTGACGTATCCGTGCATTTCAGCGGTGCGCGGAGTCAAAGCTATGGTTTCATCTTGGGCTTCTGTTGCTTCTGACTTGTTTTCATCGTAATGGAATATCGAACCGCGTGAACGACGTGCAGCAAATTTCGGGTCAAGGTTGAGGCTGGTCTTCTCCGCTAGCGTTCCCTCGCGACGCATCAGGATAGAGTCGAAGACGATGACTTTGCGAGGTTGAACATCTGCGGCAAAGGCTATAGAAGTGAAGCCCGCGGCTTCGGCTTTCAAAAGATAATGACCGGGCAGTAAACCTGCTGCGGTGAATTTGCCTTCTTTATCTGTGCTGGCACGCTTGATGATCTTTCCAGCTTGCGCTTCTTCTGCTTCGGCTAAAACAAAAACAGAGGCACCGATGAGCGGATTGCCTTGACCATCTTTAATAAAGCCACGAATCGAACCCACGGCCGCTGCCGCCTGAGCTTCGGGCAAATTCGCATAGACAATTGCGCCAATTGCGATGAACGCAAAAAACCTAAAAGTTTTGTTCATAAGACACCTCGGAAATAGAGGAAGCACGGGTCATTATATTCGGGCTATAGAATTTTCCGGCAATTTAGCCAATAGTGTCAAGCCAATAACAGGAATTTTCGGTGAGAGATTTACCGACACCACTGGCAAGGATAAATTTGCTTGTGACAGCAGTTCTCTCTGCTTGATGGTCTCTTTCTTTTGGCTTCCTTTCTCTCACCTTTCAACTTTGACATCCTTTTCGATGTCCTCGTTAGTTGCCCGTTTAGGTGACTGCTTCTGTTTGACTCCAGCCTGAGCCTCTAACGATTCTTGGAGTATCATTACCTGTTGCAGCGGCTCAGGCAATGGCACGGTTAGTTATTCTGTCGCTTCTCATCGCAGCACCAATATCGGCAGTGGTACTATCACACTCACCAGTCAGACCTTAACTGTACGTCAGAGAATCGCCTTCCTCTAGGTCTCTCCTTCCCAGGTCTTGTCGGCTCGAATTCCCGACATCGGCTCATTTGTGTTACATTGAACGGCGGCAGTGAAGCGGATCATAATGGCGCAGAATGAACTTGATATTCTATGTGAGATTCGCCGTCGGCGCACAACTGCTGGGCTCGTATTTATGCGGGACTGGTTTGGTGACGATCAACGACTACGCTTAGCCATCCCTCACCTGCCAAACTCGAAATGAAAGAGTCGGAGAAATCAGAATGAATCGAATACGAAGAATTACGTTTCTTGTATTGCTAGTCATTTCGCTAAATCAGATAGTCGTTTTAGGGCTTGAGCCTCATATCTCCAGATCCTTGAAAGGCTTGCTGGCGGTACAACTCTGGAGCTTTCGCAATGATTTCAGCAAGGATGTCCCAGGCACTTTGAAACGAGTGCGTGATCTTGGCTTCACCTACGTTGAACTGGCAGGATATTACGGCATGACCGCCAAAGGGTTCCGCGCTGAACTCGACAAGGCTGGTCTCAAAGCCATCAGCATGCACATAGAATATGAGGTGGCGCGCGACAGCATTGATCAAGTCATCGCTGATGCGAAGGTTCTCGGAGTTCGGCATGTCGGCGTGCCTTGGATCAAATCTCCATTTACACGCAACGATTGTCTCCAGGCGATCACCGTCTTCAACCGGGCTGGCAAGAAACTGGCAGCCAATGCCATAAGGTTTTTCTATCACCTTCACGGCTACGAATTTGTCCCGAACGAAGGCGGTGCAGGGACTTTGTTCGATTTGCTGATGACGAAAACAGATCCTCGTTTTGTCCGTATACAATTGGATACCTTCCATGTTATTTATCCTGGCCAAGACCCTGTGAAGCTGATGCAGAAGTATCCCGGACGATTCCTTTCGCTTCATCTGAAAGATATTCGCAAGGAGGTAATCGGTGATCATTCAGGTGATTTCAAGGATGAAGATGGCAGACCGATGGGGCAAGGGAAAACAAACTGGACCCAGGTCTTCAGAGCAGGGCGTAAAGAAGGTGTCAGGTGGTACATCATCGAAGACGAAACCGCCAGCGTATGGAAGT
>JANMSG010000444.1:0-3592 GCA_031389065.1 Acidobacteriota bacterium
GTCATGTCCACTGTCACTGTTATATACCTGCTCTCGTTCGTGCTTAGTAGCACTTGTGAAAAGCGAAAATATTTCCCTCAAATCATCATCATTTAGGCTTATTGGCTTACTAGAACTTGGCATTGCTATTCCCTCCCTTTAAAGTTTGTAAATAGTAGATCAATGTAGATATCTTACTGTTTATGAGGAAGACGCAATACTTCTAAGGAATGTGATTGATAGACATTTTGCCCCGCCAGGGACGAAAAATGAGTCAAGCATTCCGCTCCCCACTTCTGTAAAGCAAAATTTATCTTTCACCCGCGCTGGACGGCACGACAGGCGCAGCCATTGGCGTTGTCTCTGCAACGATCTCTAATCGTTTTCTAGGCAGCAAGGCTACAGCCAAAGCGCCGAGCAAGGCAATACCGATGAGCACAAAGAATCCTGTACGGTAACTTCCCGTGCGGTCGCGCAGATAGCCTACAAACATCGGCAACACAGCTTCTGCCACACCATCGGCAGTCAAAACGATGCCCATCAAACGCCCAAGAGCCTTAATACCAAACAGCTCTGCCGCCATCAGAGGGATAATCAAATACTCGCCGCCTAAACCTAAACCGAAAATCGCTGCAAATAGGTACATCACACCTGGCGAGGAGGCAAAAAACAGCAGGGGAATGGCAGCGACAACAAGAAAATAGATAATCAGCATCACGTATTTTTTCGGGAAGTAATCGGCAAGCCATCCCATAAGCAAGCGCCCGATGATGCTGAAGGTCAATACCAGAAATATGATCTTCGTAGTCTGAGCCTGATCATAGCTTTGGTCGAGACTGAGGAATAATTTGAGGTGTTGATTGGCGCCGCCCACCGCGCCGATCGAACACATACTGCCGAGCGCCAGAAGATAAAATGCCGGGCTGCGAAAGATTTTACTCATCGGAGCCATCGGCGCAGCCTCTTTTTTCTCCCCATCTCCTTCGGGCGATTCCTTGACAAAATAAGCCATGGGCAAGGCAATCACAATCATCAGAATACCCAGTCCGCGTAAAGAACCGCGCCAGCCAAATGACTGCGTCAGCCAATAGGACAAATACGACACCAGCGCGCCGCCAGCGCCTATGCCCAGATACGCAAAACCCATAGCCTTGCCTCGCGATTTATCGAACCAACGTGACAACAGGACCTGATTCGGCAGCGGTCCCCCACATACATAGCCCAACGCGTTAAACAAATAAAAGACGTAGAACATCCACAGCGAGGTCATCCAACTTAAGCCGATGAGGGCACCGCCAGCCATCAAGATGCCAGCCATCATCAAGCGGCGAGGGCCAAATTTATCCACCACCCAACCTGCCATGAACCCGAACAGTGGACCGACCAGCAGTTTGCTGAGCGCATTGCCTGAGGTGACTTGCGCCCTAGACCAGCCAAACTCCTTCACCATAAAATCGTAATAGAGTGGCAGCCCGTAAAGCGCCAATCCGACGATTGAAAAGAGGGCGAGAAAGCCTGTGGCGGCAACTTGAAGTTGTGCGGAGCGTTGACGTTCAATCATTTTCATTTACTCGTACGAGGAATCTGTGACAGGTTAGCCTAATCATCCAGAAGCGTCCAGTTGACTGCGAAAAACTGCTCCGCCATATCTGTATACCGGCAGCCTCAGCAGGCTGGTCATATCTACACAAGTTTCGAGGTGGTGTGTTTGCGGCTGTGCCGCTTTGATGTGCGGGGAGTCTGTGACTCCCCGTGCGGCAGGTTCTCTGTTCTTCGACGCTACGCTCCAAATGGGCGGCGTAGCCCCGAAGACTTGAGCGGCAAGCCTTGCGGAAAGGCCGAGCCTTTCCGCACATCAAAGCGGCACAGCCGCAATCATCGACTGAATAGATACAAACAAAAGCTGTAGTTTCTTTAGCAATTATTTTTCACCCGACCCCCTTTTTCTCTCTGGTTAGAGGCGGATCATTTCGGCGATCTTGACGGTTCGTTTCTGCTCTACGCTGGTTCGCGCAGCGATACCTGTGAGGCAACTCATAGCACCGGCGCGTGAATCAGGAAGCCGCATATAATCGGGCACACTAATCTTTCGGAAGATCAGGTCGCGAAGCCGGTTATCGCCACCACCGTGACCGCCCTCAGATGCTGGCAAAGCAATCAGTTCGCGCTTGCCGAAATTCTTTGTAAGATGGATTTCAGTCTCTTCATCTACTTTCCAGGGCTGGCGTTCATAGTCGCGTACTTCCAGACGACCTTTCTCGCCGTTAAAGGCGAGCCGGTATCCTTCAATCGGCATCGCAGCGTTAAGCGAATAACTCATGGTTGCACCGTTTGAGTATTTCACCAGTGCTGACATGGTGTCGTATATATCTATGTCTTCTTTGAAAACGCAGCCGTCGCGATGATAACCATCCACGTCTTCGCACGCAGCATAGAGTTTCATACGCGTGGGGTTCTTGGTGATGTCATAGTAAAAAGGGCATTTTGATTTATGTTCACAGGGGCGGCAGTGGGTAGAGCGAAAAGGACCGTTCTTGCCATAAACATTGAGGCTGGCATTGGCGGACACTTCGACAGGATCCGCATTGAGCCACCAGTTGATAAGGTCGAAGTGATGCGTCGCTTTATGCGTCCACAGGCTGCCGCCTTTTGACTTCAAACGATGCCAGCGGCGGAAGTAATCCGCGCCATGAATCACATCGAGATACCAACTGAAGTCAACTGACAGGACGCGACCAATTTCTCCGGCCTGCAAAATTTCTTTGATCTTCTGGTGCTTCGGCGCGTAGCGATAGTTAAACGCCACGACGATCTTGCGCTTGTTACGCTTTTCGGCGTCCAAGACCGCCTGACATTGCTTTGCATCAATCACCATAGGCTTTTCGGTCATCACATCTATGCCACGATCAAGCGCCTTGACGATGTATTGGCTATGGAAAGCGTCTACCGTAGTGACCATCAGCAGTTCCGGCTTGGCTTTGTCGCACATCTCATCGAAGTTCGTGTAGGTGGGACAATTGACACCAATCATATCCTTTGCTACTGCTACTCGTTTGGAGTTGCTGTCGCATAGACCGACGAACTCCAACACATCTGCGTAGCGGGAAACCAAAGGGCGTCCCCACATACCAGTAGCCCGGTCACCCGTCCCGACAATCGCATAGCGACGTCGCGCGCTCTGAGCCAGGGGAGCATCAAGCGACAGGAAGGGTACGGCTACGGCAGCGCTCCCTGCCGTTTTGACGAATTCTCGGCGAGACAAATTGTTTGAATCATTCATAAGGAATCCTTTCAAAAAATAAAGTTGATATTAGATGCCCAATCTCCTGATGCTCTAATTTTTGGCCTACCGCCTTCGCGCGCTATACTTTGCCTTCGTACATTCCGCCTGAAGGCGGCTAGGTGTTTAGCGTGTGCAAAAAAATCAGGCGAGACCTGAAATTCAGGCGTTGAGAGTACCGCCTTCAGGCGGAATTTCTCGATGGTGCAAACCTTGCCGCCTGAAGGCCAATGGCATTAAGTTAAGAAAAATCCGTTTTTGAGTCTTCAATGGATTCAACTACTTGCATTGTACTAACTTTGTGATTCCGCGTCGGTGAATCCTTAACTTAAT
>JANMSG010000489.1:0-3130 GCA_031389065.1 Acidobacteriota bacterium
GTACAACACCAAGGGAGTGGTCGGTACTGGCTCCTAGCGCCTGGTCAAGTACACACCTGGGGTCGAGCTGCGGTTGGAGAGAAGCCAAGACTACTACGCGGACCCACCAGCCATCAAAACTGTCATCTATCCGATCTATACGGATCGAACCCAGACCGTGCTCAAGCTGAAGTCGGCAGAGCTCAGCTTTGGCCAGCTGCGGGCGGGTCAATACCGCGAAGAGGTGCTGCAGTTCGCTTCGATTGCAGCGGCACAGAGGCCCAAGAACAATCCGTTTCTCAACGGGGACATCAAGTGCGACGTGGTCGATGACCCCCGCTACTATTACATTGGCTGGAACGGGGAAAATCCGCTCTTTTCCGATCGTCGCGTGCGGCGTGCAATGACGCTTGCGCTCAACCGCCAGGAAATTGTGAGCAAGGTGTTCGCGGGCATGGGGCAGGTAGCGCGCGGGCCCTTTCTCGAAACGACACCCAATCTCGCCCCGGAGATTCAGGCGCTCCCCTTCGATCTGAAACAAGCGGCTGCCTTGCTCGCCGAAGCGGGCTGGACCGACACTGACCGCGACGGCCTGCTCGACAAGGTGCTTTCGGGTGACCAGCGCAGCCCGTTCGAGTTTTCGCTGTTGATCTACGGCTCAAACCCGGAGTGGAGCAGTGCGGCGAACATCTTCAAGGAAGACCTGCTCAGCATTGGCATCAAAGTAAACATCGACGCTGCCGAGTGGAGCTTGATGCAGAAGCGCATGGAAGAGAAAAAATTTGACGCCTACACCGGCGCTTGGGGTTCGCCGTGGTCCCAGGATCCGTATCAAATCTGGCACTCGTCTCAGGCAGACATCCCCAAGGGTTCAAATCGAGTGGCCTTTCGCAACGCCAAGGCGGACAAACTGATCGAAGAGTTGCGTGTCACCCTCGACCTCGACAAGCGTACCGAGCTGTTTCGCGGTCTTCACCGCATCCTTCATGAGGAGCAGCCGTACTCCTTCGTGTACATTCCGAAGTTTGCTGACTGTTATCGGAAGGGGCTCGAAAACGTCGTCTATTCCAAGGTCCGGCCGATAGCCAACATCATGCCCTGGTGGAGCACGCGAACCGATGGCTGACGCCGCGGGACCCGGATGAGAACCTACATACTACGCCGCCTGCTCTTGATGATTCCGACCTTCTTCGGGATCAGCCTCTTGATTTTCGCTGTCTTGAACCTCGCGCCAGGCCGGCCAGGTTTGCAGACTGAAAGCGCCGACGTGGCCAACGATGCGCGCGGAGAGGCGACGCAGGAGTCATACAAGATATTTCGAGAGCAGTTCAATCTCGACAAACCGGTCTTGCTCAATACGCGATTTCTGCTCACGACCGAACAGATCAAACGCGATTTGGAGGTGGCGGGGCAGGTTGCGACTGCTCCCATCGCCGAACGCCTCGAGGTGCAGGAGCGGCTCGAAGACCTCGGCAACTATGCTGTCCCGCATCTCATGGCGGTGCTGGCTGCGGCCGACGGAGCTGGGCAGGTCCTGCTCCGTGATACGGCGGCCTACTTTCTACGGCTCAACTCCCCGCGCCGCCTGGTAGAGCCGTTCAATCCCGCACCGCCGCCGGCGCTCCGGGCCCACAACGACGCCGTCTCCGACGAACGCGTGCGGCTCAGCCAGCTGAGATACGCATTCGATGCGCCCGAGGTAGAGAAGCGCGTGGTCATAGACGGCTGGCAACGTTGGTACGCCGGGGTAGAGAAGCGTTTTGAATACACGACGTCCGACAAGCTAGGCATCCTGTTATTGGACACGCGCTTCGCTACCTATTGGCGGAACCTTCTGAAACTAGATTTCGGCGTGTCCCTGGCCACTCGAGAGCCCGTCATGGCTACGCTGATTTCGAAACTTAAGTATTCGCTTTCGCTCTCGGTCGTGTCGCTGCTCCTGGCTTATTCGATCGCGATTCCCCTGGGCATCTTCAGCGCCGTTCGCCGAGATACACGGGCGGACAGGTTCCTGACGGTCGGCTTGTTCATGTTGTACTCGCTGCCATCTTTCTTTGTGGCGACGCTGCTCCTGTTCTTTTTTTCGGGAGGCTCTAACTGGCCGGCGTTGCGCTTTTTCCCGACCGGAGGCTTCCAGTCGCCCGGGTTCGAGGATTTGACCACCTTTCGCAAGGTTGGCGATGTCATCTGGCACCTCGTCTTGCCCGTTGGCTGCTTGACCTATGGGTCGCTGGCCGCGCTGAGCCGCTACATGCGGACTGGTTTGTTAGAGGTCATCGGATCTGACTACATCCGCACCGCGCGCGCCAAAGGCCTGTCAGAGCGAGTCGTGATTGGCAAACACGCACTGCGCAATGGGCTCTTGCCCATTCTGACGCTGCTGGCCGGGCTCTTGCCGGCGGTGCTAGGCGGGTCGGTGATTATCGAATACATCTTCGGCATCCCGGGTATCGGCATGTGGACCATCGAGTCCATTTACCAGCGAGACTATAACGTGATCATGGGTGTGCAGCTCCTATCGGCCATCCTGGTACTCGTGGGGATACTTCTCACGGACATCGGCTACGCGCTGGTTGACCCAAGGATTCGGTACCACTGATGGCAGGCGTAGTTCCGGCAGGCACGAGTGTAAGCCCAGAGCTTCCGGAGCCGCAGGGGCTCTCGTACGCGGCGTCGGTATCGCGGCGCCTGTCCAAAAACCGCATCGCTCTGTTCGGCCTGTATGCGATCATTGGCTTGCTCATCCTTGCCACCGTGGCCCCGGTTTTCGCGCTGAACCAGCCTTTCTACTGGGATGCGGGGCAGGGGCTCGAATTTCCGTGGTTCTCGTCCTTGTTCAATCGCTTGTTTTTCGAGAATGCAGTCGACATATTTTTCAATCTGCTGCTGGTTGCCTCCCCATTTGTGGCGCTGGTGGCATGGTTGATGCGTCGGCAAAATCCCGCGTTGTCTAAAGCCCAAGCAATTCTGCGGTGTGTCGCGGGCGTGGCAATTTTGTTCCTCTGCCTCTCGGTCAAGCGCTTTGGGCCATTCGAAAACCCACTGCACTCCACACAAAGAGTCGTAAACTATCGGGTCGAGCAGGAGCGGCTTACCGCGCTGGGGCAGTCACCACATGCCCTATTCCCATTGATCCCCTACAGCTATCGCG
>JANMSG010000574.1:0-4588 GCA_031389065.1 Acidobacteriota bacterium
AGCAGCGGGGCAACATTGGTCAACCGACGAATTTATAGCCGAGTCCATGTATGGTGAGAATGAATTGCGGGTGGCGTGGATTGGGTTCCAACTTCTGCCGTAACCAGGCGATATGAACATCTACCGTGCGCGTCGTGGGCATAGCGTTGTAGCCCCAGACTTCGTTCAACAATTCATCGCGTGAAATCGTGTTGCCGCGTTTGTCTATGAAATAGCGCAGCAGTTGAAACTCGCGCGCCGAAAGTTCTATCACTTTGTCATCGGAGTAAACTTCGGCGCGACGAAAATCAACCCGCACGGCGCCGAATTGATACACCTCCGATTGTATCGCTGGCGCAGAGGGCGTTCGCCTGAGCAGCGCTTCGACTCGCGCCAGAAGCTCTATCATCTCGAAAGGCTTGGTCACATAATCGTCCGCGCCTAACTTTAAGCCTACGACTTTATCAACAATTTGTCCGCGAGCCGTCAGCATAATCACGGGCGTTTGCACGCCGAGCTGGCGTAAATCGCGGCATATATCGAGACCGTTTTTGCGCGGCAACATCACATCGAGAAGGATCAAATCGAAACTTTCATTGGTAGCGCGTTGCAGCCCTGTTTCGCCATCGCGCGCCGACTCGACAACAAAACCCTCTTTGACAAGGCGGTCTGTGAGGGTTAAAACCAGACCCGGTTCATCTTCAACTAAAAGAATGCGTTTACTCATAACAGAAATTTAATCGCTGAATACAGATTGACTTGCAGATGCAGGAACGCCAGCCGCAGGCAGCACGGTGATGGGAAATTTATGCTGATTCTCAGGGGTTTTCTCAGTCCCCCAACGCGCCCGCAAGACCCAGGAAATCTCTTTCCCGGAGTCTTTCGCAGAAGGCTTGGCATCTTCAGGAATGGTCAGGGTTACGCTTCCTTCTTCACACGTCAGGCTATCGACCACCTTTAATGAAGTCAGCAGCGTCGTTGGCGTTTTCTCAGATTCAAGGCTGCCCTGCTCGCCGCTCTTTGCGTCTCGCTCTGCTTCAAAGGCTTCCAGAAAGGCCTGCAAGTGGGTAACCAGTTTTGCGCGCCCCGAAAACTTCCACGCCAAAGTGCACGGCACGCCGACGTATAGCGCAGGAGCATCAATCTTGAGAATGAGCTGCGGCTCCAGAAAGGAGAGATATTTTCGCACCGTGAAGACTGCCAGCAACACGCCAATCACAAGCGGAAAGAATATGCTTAGGAAGTCCGTACTGCCGCTGCCCAGTTGTCGAAAAAAAATTGCCAGGAAAAGCAGGCTGAAAATATTCCAGATGACGGTCACTGTCAAAAGCACATAGAAAAATCCTTTTTTCGTTTTTCCCTTCTTTGGCTTCGTTTGCAGAACGATTTGCCTCTGGAAGGTTTTGGCGGGGAATTTTCTCTTCGGGTGCAGCCAGCCGATGGCAAAAAGAAAAACGCGAAAATCGTGAACCAAGCCGATGCTACCGGCTATTAATAAAACGACTCCAAAAAATAGCAGTATCACCATGCCGAGCGGAATCATCGGGTGAAAGACGGCTTCGGCAGGGTTACGAGGATTGACAAAGCAAACGCTGTGCGTACCCGCCGGATGATTATTGATGAGGAGTTTCTCTCCCTCGGTCGCACCGCTTTCCCAGAAATTATAACGACTTGATATGTACTGATTGCCATTAAAGGTGTAGGAATAGGTGATTTTTGGAAGGTAATAATATGAGGTTGTTTGGTTCTTCCGGTCTCTTGATTCTCTTTGCTCAAGGTAACTGCTGAGAATTTGACAAGTGGTCTTTTGCCAGCCGGTGGCGTTTAGGGTTTTCCATAGGGGTTTGATTCCACCAAAAAAGAGCAGTGCGCCGCCGCCAAGAAACAGCCCCAGATAGAGCAACGTTAGAAGTGAAAAAGCCTTTCTCTGATTTGAGTTATCAAGCAAAATGAATTCAACATCACGCGACGATTGTTTCATAAGCTCCGCCTCAACGCTCTGCCTGTTTTTCGGGTAGGAAGTAGTTTACAAAAGCTTGTTTACGTCGCCAAGCCGATTTCGATGGCTGGTGTTTCACCTGCACTCTTTGCGACAGGCAGATGAATCGTAAAGACGCTGCCTTTGCCCTGTACGCTTGTCACATTCACTTTGCCGTTGTGCGCTTCGATGATATTTTTCACAAGGCTCAAGCCTAAACCGTTGCCGTGAATCTGCGCCGCTGTAACTTCGCTGCCTCTGTAAAAAGGCTCGAAAATATGCGGCAATTCGTCACTGGCTATGCCAAGCCCATGATCTGAAACCGTGAGTAATACTTCGGGATTTTTATCGCCGGGGTTTTTCGTTGCGGTAATTTCAATGGTGCGATTATCGCCACTGTATTTCATTGCATTGGTCAAGAGGTTTTGAATCGAACGACCGAGCGCGGCTTCATCTGCTGAAACCAAAGGCAAATCATCAGCGATCTCTTTCTTGATTTCAAAGCTTCCTTCTTCAATCAAGTGACGACAAGCGGTGACAGCGTTTTCGATGACGCTACCGAGTTCAAGCGGGCGAAGTTCGTAATTTTTTCGCCCGCTTTGTATGCCTGAAAATTCAAGAATCTGCTCGACCATCTCGGTCAAGCGGCGACCTTCGCTGGCAATCAATTGCCCGTAGCGTTTCACTTGTGCGCTTTCATCAATGACGCCGTCGGCAAGGTTTTCGCCCGCCGAACGAATCACCGCCAGCGGCGTCCTGAGTTCGTGCGAAACCCCCGCTACGAATTCCATCTGCTGATGCGCCAGGCGTTTGGCACGGCGCGTTGAAAGTAAAAGCATCGCGATGCTGATCGTCATCAACAGCAGGATTCCGAAACTGATGGCGAGATTCTTTCTTCGCGCGCTTGCCACCACCGCGCCGAGCGAACCGGCGCGATGCGTAAGCAACAATTGCCAACCGCCGCTTTCCATCTCTCTGCTTTCCAGCTTACTGTATTTCATATCCTCTGTGCCGCTTGGCGCCGCTGGCGCATTTGCTGAAGGTAGCCTGTGTATCTTTTCGCTTCTGAAAACCTGTATGGCGATGCGACCGGTTTTTGGTTGTACCTTTTTCTCTTCCTCAACAATTTGACTTTCTCTATCGTTGACGATAGCGGTCATTTTGATAAGCCGAGCATCAAAGAAATTCGCTGTCGAATCGGTCTGCGAAGTTTGCTGCAAGGCGATGGTGTCGGATTGATAAACAACCTCTTGAGGATTGCCACGCTTGATGACTGTCAGGTTGTAATCCAATCCCTTGTTGCCTGAAAAATAGCGCGCCGCAAGTTGCGGAATCATGTCTTGCCTGATGTAGTCCAACTTGAGCGTAACGATAACGTAGGTGAAAGAATGAAAAGAAAACCTGGCGATGCCTTTATCCATTCTGGCAGGCATACGATGAATGATGAGCGCAGGGATGTCTTCATCCACAGGGGCAATATCGTTTCTGAGGATTTTCAGAATATCGCCTTTATTTTCGGGCATGTCCGGCAGGTCTGAAAGCTTTTCCTCGATTTTCTTAGGCAAATCAGAGTTTTGATATTGAAACTCAAAGCGCTTCTTCAAGTTCGCAAGCTGGTCAGGCCAGGGGCTTGCCTCCAATTGTTTTGTGCTGGTGTTAAGCTTTTTCAGCAAAGCAGCTTTCCCCGCGTTGCTTGCGTCAGCTTCGACGAGATAGATATTTTTGATGAGTTGAGGGTAAGCAGATTCCTGAGACCATCGCGTAAAACCTGCCGCGTAGCCTTCGGCTGGTTTGTCTTTATCAAATTCAACAGACTGAAAATTGATAAAGATGCGCGCCAATTCGCGGTCAAAATCTTCGGCGAATTTATTCGCTCCCTCGCGCAGGTTTTTCTGTAAACGCTCGCGTTCGCCTTCGCTCACTTGTCCCATCCAAGTGTATTGCAGGATTGCCAGTATCGGCAACAAGACGAGCAGCGCCAACGTCAGCATCAACGAAAAAGGCGGTTTGCGCTGCCAAAACTTCATGCCGCGATTGTAGCATTAAAATCACCACCTGTGATGACGACACCAATAATTTTACATATTTAACAAACCTGCAGTTTGCCAATATGCGCTTATCAAATAACTTAGCTCACCATCTTGCTTTGCTGGGGAACAGTTTGCAAAAAACTGCGTGCCTTCGTCGAACACCTCGTCATCCAAATGAACATAGATGTCCGAGGTGGTCGAGATATCGGCATTTCGTCTGGTCAACGGTTCATCACTAATTATTCAATGAACATAAATCAGAAAGAGCGCAAGATTAAGAAGCAGAAGAACACGCCGCGCCTGTGTCCAGTCTGCAAGGCGAAGATTTGAACAATGGCGCGCCCGGACTCAACATCTTCGGCGCGCCTGCTTCGTCTTCCATTACAGTATCAATCAAGCTTCAGAAGCGCGCCAGCTTATTCGTGACCTGGAGCGTGATCCAGAAATTCAGACCATCGCTGCAAGCGCCGAACGGCTCAGTACCATCGCCTGTAGGAAAGGTGCCTATCGGAGTAAGGTCTGCTGCCTTCCACAAAGAGACGCTCTCGCCATTAAGGTTCGTGACTAGGATGCGTTCGCCATCGAAGGCGGCGGTTTGAGG
>JANMSG010000585.1:0-10682 GCA_031389065.1 Acidobacteriota bacterium
CGCCTCGGCTATATTGCGCCGGCTGTGTTCGCACAAAGTTTCGGCATCCAGAAGGCTGCCGCTTGAGATGCGAGTGTCCACTATTGACAGGACACCTCAAACTACACTCGGCTGCACTTTTGGGCACGAGGTTACTACGTATTGACCGATGGTGCGGATGAAGAGTCGATACGAGAATACATACGTAAACAACAAAACGAAGATAATCGGCTGGATCAACTGACACTTTTGACCGAAGGATGACCACCAACAGTGGTCAGATAATCTTTTGAACAAATCGCTTTGAGCGGATCACGATTTTGAAAGTCCCCACCTTTGGTGGGGGATGCTTACTCAAATTCCGCGCAAGAGGCAAAAAAATTTGCTGAATCTATTCATTTTGCTATTATTCTTATATGAATACATTTGAATCGACACGAAAGCGACGAGAAGCTCTGTCAGCAATGCTGACAGATCCCTGCGAAGAGGTTCGAACCGCAGCTGCAGAGTCATTGGAGCGCCTAGAAGGAATCGGCAATCTCCCTGAAATCTTTGATATGCTGAAAAAAGGGAGCCTCGGAACTAAAATCAAGGCATTATACGCCCTCAACAAGATTGGAGGAGAAGAAGTCCTCCCCGCTCTTCTCTACTGCGCCACACGGCCGGAAGAGGATATAAAATCGGTTGCTGTGGAAATTCTCGGTAATCTAGCCAACCCCCGTGCACTCCCCGTCCTCTTGGAGTGTCTTAAAGAGATAAATCCGGCGATCCGGGCCAAGGCAATTGCGGCACTAGGGAACTTTAAAAATCCCACGATCATTGATGAGTTGCTTCCATTTCTCGAAGCGGGTGACGGGTTCCTCGATACTGAAGCCGTTACCTCTCTAGCGCGGATTGGGAACGGATCCTTAGAGGCAAGGTTTATCGAACTACTCCAATCGCCCCATACGCAGACCCGTGAAGCCGCTGCACATGCCCTTGGTGAACTCCAGATCATGCGAGCAGGTAGTTAGATATATCTACGTTCTTAAATAGCGGGTCGACCGGTGCTACAATTTTAGCAGGACTGTTTCCATCCGTAGCGGCGAGGCTCATCAGTTTCGGTATTGCTAGCACCTCGCCCCTAGAGTCGATTATTACCTTGATAGAGGGCATCTTGCTTTCCATTGGATGAGGCCTCACAACTAAGGCTATTTCATTTGTATCGAGCCTCACGAGGGTGCCGACCGGATATAGCCCCATCATTTCCTCAAATTTCCCCACCAGCTCACCGTTCAGTGAAGTCCCAGCAAGTCGGCGTAGGATATCTATTGCCCCCTTCGGAGAAACGGGCGCACTATAGGTGCGCAGAGTGGTGGTCGCGTCATAGCAGTCGGCTATAGCCACTATTTCGTTAATAGTACTGAATTCCCTCTCTTTTGCCCATTCTGGGTATCCTGAGTGGTCGAATTTTATGTGATGCCCAAGTACTGCATCTGCTACCCGATGATGGATATCCTTCATTTTGTCGATTATTTCTGCCCCCATTTCAGAATGCTTCTTAATCTGCTCATACTCTTTGGAGGAAAGCTTTCCCGGTTTATTGAGTATATTCTTGTCAATGCCGGTTTTCCCAATATCATGGAGGAGACCGGCGGTGTTGGTGTCCAGCAAGTTTTCCCGATCCATCCCGATGTATGCCCCGAGTGCCAGTGACAGGATTCCTACGTTAACTGAATGGTTAAAGGTGTAATTATCGTAATCTTTGATCATGGCGAGCCCAAGAAGGGTTGTATGGTCTTTCATTGTCTCAGAAACCATGTTTCCCACAACTACATTGATCCGGTCACTGGAGGGGATTCCGCCGCCTTCGATCTCACGTATAATATCGTGCATGACACTGAGAGCTTCAAAATAGGTACGCGACCTGGCAGAACCACCCTCATGTTCCGAACCAACATACACCAACTGATCAATGCCCAAACGGATAGTCCGGATGTCACTCTTTTCAAGCTCTTCGGGCAGCAGGCCAGAAGTGGTTTCCCGGCGGGCAAGGAGTAAGGTGAAACGGAACAAGTCGTCAGGTGTCACCCCGGCATAAATTGTCAATGCGTCAATCCCCTTTTGGGTGAAACGTTCAACCAAAGCAGATACTGTGGCGTTGGGATTGACGAAAAGGTGGAACCCAATGAATAAAACCCCTTTGACCACGCCAAGATGAATTTCTGATTGCTTTGTGAGAATACCCCCAAAGATTCCGGCAAGCTCCTGCAAAGGTTGCCGTACCGCAGGATGAGCCTGTGGATAGAACGTAACGGATTTAATGGCGGCCATCAGGAGCATGGCTGCCCGCTGCACCTCATTATTGGTTATCTCACTCATGGCTGTTTGTGGTCCTTTGGCCCATGGTTTCCAGTGCAGCAGAGCAGGCACGGCCAATGCGCCCGTTCCGGGTCGCTAACTTTTCCAGAAATTCTCTCGATGATTCCCCTCCCAGGCGACCGATGGTTTCAACGGCAAGAATCTTCAACTCTTCTTGACGGCTGGGAACAATCCAATGTCTTTTCTTCACTATCCTGAACAACGGGTCGAGCGCCTGTCGGTCTCCGATTCGACCGATAGCAAGCAAGGCTTCCTTTTTGAGATCCAGCATTTTTCCCAGCACATCCAGTTTTTTGATCAATTGGATAAGCGGATGGAGTCCCTTCTGGTTCCTGGTGTGCCCTATCCATGCAATTGCCTGTTGCCTTACGGCCAGATTGTTGTCTCGCAGGAGATCAATGAGTAATGCCGTAGCTTCCCTTCCACCAATCTTTGCTAGGGAACGAATTGATTCCAACCTCAGTCGGGTGTCTATGTGATAAGCGGTTAACATAAGCCCCTTCACGGAATCCCTGCTCTTCATCTCTCCAAGTATGGCTATGGCGGAGCTCACAATTTGCAATTTACTGTCCTTTAGCATCTCGTTTAACGACGGCACCGCAGGTTGGCCTATTCGGAGGATTGCAGTTGCCAGCGCATCTCTGGCAAACTCGTTATCAACGGCAACAAACCGACTGATAACGGCATTGACCACATCACTGCCCAATTGATTAAGAATGAGATATACGAACTCTTGCTGCCCGAAGTCCTTATCTTCCAGGTGATCAAATAGATGCTCAACCATTTCCCCAATAGCAAGTTGCTGAAAAACCATATGGGAGAAGTCGTGGCAGACGGCACTTTTTTTCACGTCGGCTTTCTGGTCCAACAGGCTAATGAGTATTGGAAAAAGCCTGTTAAAATCTCCTTCCACTTTTAGCAACTGTCCTTTTACCAACAGTATCTTGGCCAGTTGGCGATATCTATTGTCATCCGTTTCCGTAAACATCAGGGCAAGCAACTCTTCGATTTTCAGATCGTTCAGGTGATCGGGGAGAATGCCTTCAGAGTGAGATGTATTTTCTTCCGAGTCTTCTTGAACTACGGTCTCTTCGGCAACCGAATCATCAGATGCCTCTCCCAATCTTTTTTTTGTAAATACCTCTGAAATATCGATCTTATTGGATATAACAGTCTGTATGCCTCGTTTCGTCAGCAATCCGGCAAATCCTCCCTCGTCGATAACCCTGCGGGAGTCCATCGCCAGAAGCGAGAGAAACTCAATAAATTCCTTCAGGGAAAGCTGAGGTAATAGAGTGAGGCGCTGTATCTCACGAGTAAAAAGTTCTTTCACCAAGGCCATTATCATAGGGGTGTTATCAATCACAACTTCGTGATCTGCAATAGAAAGACCGTTAAGTTGCACGATTAAGGACAACCTATCTTTTTCAATAAGATTGACCATCGCCTGGTATGCTTTTTGAAGAATTTTTTCACGAATGGGATGGTTCTCGGGATAAAATGTAATGGCCTTTAGCGCCTTGTAGGTTTCTGTAAGGGCCTCGTTGTAAGCCTGAGTCGTCCCATCACCAGCTTTGAGAGGATTTATTGTAAATTTATTGGTTACAGTCACGTTTATTTCTCGATGTTTACTTAAATTTTTATCCTAAAACGAATATCTTTCAAATAGGAAAAAACGGTCCGATTGACTCAAATTAAATGTAACCGTAGATGAATTTGAAAAAATATGTTGCATCATATTACAGGTAATTTAAAAGAGCCTGTGATCTGGCATCATATTTCAAGTTTCATCTACTAGCGAGGATTTTATGATAGGTTTTCGAGATCTGAAAAATGTTTACCTGTATAGGAAACGAGGGTATTCCATTGCCGAAGCCCAGGAAAGAGCGTATCAGCAAGTAACGGTGGAGAGTATACTTTTTTGCAGGGATATTTAATCATCCATCTCGGCAGCAAGGCATGTCTTAAGGTCTCCCCGCAAGGCCTTTGCCGTGAGCGCAATCACCGGTATGGAGTGGTTTCTGACTGCCGAGGACGGATCGCGTATGACGGCCGTCGCATCATAGCCGTTCATCACCGGCATCATGCCGTCCATCAGCACCAGGACATAGTCGTTTGAGGTGGAACAATCCGCCAAACTAAAGGGCTTCAGAAAAGTTATTGTGATTAATATGAATTACAACTGCGCCAAACCGCTTGCATCGACGTGAAACACAAGTCTTTCCAGCAGGTAATTGATCTCTTCATAATTGTTGTAAACAGCATGTGTGGAGATTCTGAACCCGACTCTGTTGTCTGCGGGGTCAGTTTGTTTGTCCCTCCATGTAACACTCCTAATGTTTATTTTAGGTGTTTCTGCAGCCAGGTTGTTGTGAATTTTGGTAATTGCGCTGTTGATGATAGAATATTTGGAGCTGTCGTCTTTTCCCTGGAACGGGCTGAAACAGGTAAGGAATGTAGCAAAAGCTGGGTCGCTGTTTCGTTGCACCCAAAGTGCCTTTGCTCCCCAGCGCTTTTCAATCTTCATCTTCAGGTAGTCCCCTAGATCCACACCACGTTCGTAGATATTCTGCAAACCGATGTGGGTAAAGAACGAGAGTGAATCGGTCATGGTGTAGATTGCAGGTGTGTTGATTTCACCCCTTGATTGGATGGTGGCGGCAGGCGACCAGTTCCTGTTATCAAAATTGACACTAGGGCTTACAAACAGGTTGCCGTAGGAATAATAATTTCCCATGGCAAAAGGCGGAAGATTATCCCCGGACTTGCGGACATAGAGAATTCCTGTCCCAGGTCCGCCGGAAAGCCACTTATGACCAGCACCTGCGATGAAATCAGCACCATAGTCATGGGCATTGATCGGAATCTGGCCCCAGCCATGGGCTGAGTCAACGATGACATATGCGCCATACTGCTTGGCGAGCATGCTTATCTCTTTTACAGGGAGCCTGACTCCGTTTTTGTAGAAAATTTCTGAAAAAGCCACATATTGCTTGTTTCCTGCACCAAGCGGTTTTCCGAGCTCGGATTCGAACCAGGAGAGTACCTCCGATACGGTTATCGAAGAAGTGAAGTTGGAAGGTATGTCGATAATCGCAACCTGAACGCCATGGTAGTCCCTTGCCCAGGCTGTGGGGCCGGCAAGCGCAGGATGCTCGAAACTGGTGGTAATGATCCTGTCACCCGCCTTCCAGGGGGTACCTGCAAAAACAAGATTGAGTCCATCCGATGTGTTGTAATCCAGTACTATTTCATCAGGATTAGCCCCATAGGCGGCAGCTACGGCAGCCTGCCGTGCAGCTCGTGCCGAGGGTACAATCGGAAACAGGTCTGGATACAGGCCGTTGAGATTTTTCTCCCAGTCTCTGGGATCAAGACTTTTCTGCAGATTGTAGACCCCTAGGTTTACCTGGGTGAAAAGTGGAGGTGAACCGGTAGTCCCGGTATTCAAATGGAGGTAGTTTTCAGGCAGCACGAACGATTTCCTGACACGATGCCAGTACTCTTCGGACTTGGGTGAACCATCGATCTTGGGGTGTGGCAGAAGGCGGTTTTGCACCAAGCGTGATATTTTGTGCTCCTCGCTTGACGTGGTAAATGCTTTGGCCTCCCTTGTGCCGATAATTCCTGCTGTTACAGCCGCGGATGCGACTCCCTTGAGAAAGTCCCGCCGGCCAAATCCTGATTTTGCATTGTCTCCCATTACTAAGTCTCCTTTTACTCAAATTTAATACTTGGATCAGCTTCTGGTTGATAAACCGTAACTAATTTGGAAACAGTGAACACTAAAAATCATACAACGACGTAAAACAAAAGGTGGTATACACAAACCGTGCATTGGCTTGAGTTGTTAAAACAGTTTAGGTAGTTGATTACAACAGTTTCACTGCAATATTTTTATATCCAATATAGTTGTCGATTCAGCTACATCTTACCTCATAGTGAGGCTAATAGTGAATCTGTCTAACGGTCGCAGGTAACTGTTCTGCTGTCACCGGTCCTGCAAAGAGAAATCCTTGCACGTAATTGCATCCTATCTCGTTCAGTATACTGGACTGTTCGCCAGTTTCAACTCCCTCGGCAACTGTTATCATTCCCAAGTTGTTGGCAAGATCCACAATTGAGCGGGCAATGGCCCGGTCGCCAGAATTATTGGCAAGGTCCCGCACGAAGGAGCGATCTATCTTCAGTACATTGATCGGGAAAGACTTCAGGTAGCTCAGCGATGAATAGCCAGTCCCAAAGTCGTCAATTGCAATGCTGATCCCCAGGCTACGCAGTTGCTCAAGTGTCAGGGTTGCTAACTTCGGGTTACTGACGAGCGAGCTTTCAGTCAGTTCAAGTTCAAGTCGGTCGGGCTGGATACCGGTTTCATCAATGATGGCGGCGATACGTTCAATAAGAGTAGGTGAGTTGAACTGTACCGCAGACAGATTGACCGCCATGGTCAACTCCAGCCCCTGTTGCTGCCAGGCTACCTGCTGGGTGCAGGCAGTTCGCAGTACCCACTCCCCTATGGGAATTATCAGGCCAGTTTCTTCAGCCACTGGAATAAAACGGAGAGGGGCAACCGAGCCGAATTCGGCGTTGTGCCATCGCAGCAGGGCTTCTACCCCCACGGCTTTGCCCTGGGTCAAGCAGACCTTGGGTTGGTAGTGCAAGGTCAGTTCACCTTGTTCAAGGGAGTAGCGCAGCGCCTCTTCCATGCGTAGACGGTCACGTGAGACCAGATTCAGTTCATTGTCGTAGAAGCGGTAGGTATTTTTTCCTTCGTCTTTGGCATGGTAGAGGGCAATATCGGCATGTTTGGCAAGAATTTCGATGTTGTCGGCATCCTTGGGGTAGAGGGCGATACCAATACTTACGGTCACCACTACTTCGGTATTATCGATGATAACAGGAGAACTGACTGCTTTAAGCAGCTTTTCAGCAACATTTGCTGCAAAGTCGTTACGTTTAATGTCATGCAGAATAATGGCAAACTCGTCTCCGCCAAGTCTGCAGACCAAATCATCATCCCGCAAGATGTCATTAAAACGCTCAGCCATCTGCGAAAGCAGCATGTCCCCGGCGTGATGTCCCATACTGTCATTGATATTCTTAAATCGGTCAAGATCCAGATAGAGGAGTGCTACACTGTTACCCGACCGGGAACTTCTTTTCAGGGCAATCTGGAGCCTGTCCTGTAGGAGGCGACGATTGGGCAGACCGGTCAGCGGGTCGTAGTATGCAAGTTTATTAATGGTAGCTTCCGCATTCTTGCGGTCATTGATATCATCAAGATTGGCAATAAAATGCGTTATTTCTCCCAGATCATTGCGTAATGGCGATATAGAGGCAAACGACCAGTAAACTTCGCCGTTTTTGCGACGGTTTTTCATCTCTCCACGCCAGACATCTCCCTTGAGTATGGTGCACCAGAGATCATCAAACACTTCGGGCGGGTTTAACTCCGATCTGAAAATGCGTGGCTTCTTGCTGACCGCCTCCTCGGAGCTGTAGCCGGTAACATCCGTAAACTTGGCGTTGACATATTCAATGCAGCCTGAATAATCTGTGATCAAGACCGCAGTTGAGCTGTGTTCCAAGCCATGGGACAGCTTGCGGATATGCGCTTCAACACGGCAGCGTTCGGTGATGTCCTGACCAATGGCGAGAAGGCCGACCAAACGACCGTCAGTATCCTCAAGTGTCTTCTCCTGCCACTCAATCTCACGCTTGCTGTTATCTTTGTTAACAATCTGATAGGTAATGCTTTGGGCCCCGGAACTGTGCATTGTTGACCAGAATAGAGAACGCAGCCGCTCTTCATCCTCATCGGGGAGAAAAGTGGAAAACCAGTCACTGCCTCGTACCTCATCGAGACAATACCCGGAAATCTCCTCCAAATGGGGATTGAAGCGCTCGATCCGCCCTTCATTGTCGAGCACTAACATGATTATCTGGGCGGTCTCGAACAGGCTTTCCACAAAAACTTTTTCCTTCTGCAATGAAAGTTCGACAATCTGTCGTTCACTGATTTCGGCCGCAAGCTCGCGGTTCTTGTCTTCAACCGCCTTTTCCCGGAGAGTTGTTTCATCCAGATTAGCTATTAGCAACACGTTATGCGTACTGAGACGCACTAGGAAAATCATCCCGGCAATTATGAACAGCGCCAAGCCACCTGTCGTATAGAGAAGTTGTCGCGGTGAACGGAAATCAAACTGTTCTGTCGGAGGGATAACGGTCATCAGGGAAAAGGAAGTGCCCTTGACCGGAACGAGTATGGCGTATGCAGCCTTGTCTGTAGTGTCCTTATCGTGTGCCGGGAACAGATAAGGATGGCCTGGTTGTATATCGGTAGGAAGTGAGGTGCTGCTGGCTGTAATAAGATGCTTAGCCGAGATGGGAATGTGAAGGTATTCTTTCCGGTAGATGAATACATCAGGGAAACGTGATGATTCTTTTTCCGACTGAATGAAGTAGTGGTATATCTGAGAGAAAGATATCCATCCCATGACCTGTCCCACATAGCGGCCCTTGAAAAAGGAGGGGGCTGAAACGATGATCTGCAGTTTCCCTTCCTCTTTGTCGCAGAAAATTGTCGGTTCTGGGCTTTTGGGGGAGAGGAATTTCCGCCAGTCTCTCACCTCACTCCACGTCTGATCCGATGAGCGGCTGTCGTTAAGTAGTCGGCCGGCTTCGTCTACGAAAACGATGCGCTCGTACATGGGATGGCTGCCAAGTTTTTTCACTTGGCGCACCAAGTCGAAATGCTCGGTAATAATCAGGATACTCGCCCGGAGACCATATTCCATGGACATGCCGAGGGCCTTGTTTTCAAAATAGGCAGAAACCTCCCTACTCTCAGCAAGCTCTTTCAGGTGAACTTGCTGCTCAGAAAAGAAGTAGACGAGCGCGGTTGCCCGTCGTTCGCTATCGTAGGTGACCTGTTTCAAGGCCGTTTGCTGGAGGGTGACTTGGGAGCGGAACTGGGCAAAAGCCAGATAGGCAATTGCCCCCACCAGTCCCACCCCGATGAAGACTACGGCAATCTTGCTCAAGATTCTCAGTGGATTTTGAATCTCTTCCATTAGGGAACCTAGCCTCTATTTGTTTTTAAAGAACTCAGGGAAGAAGGCGAATGCCGTAGGATAATACTTCTTCACGATCCGGTCATAACTGCCGTCTTTCCGGCATTGTCGCAAAAACTTGTTGAAGGTTTCACGCAGTTGGTTTGAATCCTTTGGAAAAGCAACCGCCATCTCCTGTCGTGGCGAGATAGGGCCGATAATCTTGATTTTACCTGGCCACTTTTCCAAGGCAATGAGGGCATCAGGGACGTCGAGGATGGTCATCTCCGCCTCGCCGTTGATGATTGCAGGAGCGAGCTCGTTCAGGTTGCCTGTGAAGTAGACCACGTCGGCGCCGGTTGCGGAGAGATTATAGAGGTCTGGATCGAGGCAGGTCTTCTTCAAGGCGAGAACCTTCCGATCTTTGATCAACGCCTTTACCTGCGCAATGTCCCGGTCGATATGATTTGATGGCTTGATTGGTTTGATTTTCGAATCTGCCCGCGCTATCAGCCAGATCTGGCTGGGAAACGTGGGGCGGGAAAAGTCCACCAATTTCTGCCGCCAGGGAAGGATGGTAAATCCGTTGGCGATCAGGTCCCCCTTCACCTCGGTCTCTGATAGTATTTCCACCGTTTTCCCCTTGGGCCTCACCTTTTTGCCAATGAGGTCTTCCACTACAGTACCCCAGTCGGTCTTCACGTACTGGTAGCGTACCCCCAGGGACTTGGCGAATTTCCGCATCAGCTCCACGTCCATCCCGTCCCCGGCCCCGGTAACGAAGTTTGCGTAGGGGATGCCGATATGCCGCAGGACGCCGCTCTTTTTCACGTCCGGAAGATCGCCAGCCGTCGCGGTCCTTCCCAAGAAAACAGCACACGTTAAAAATAACCAGAAAATTGTCGACCAGCATCGGCAGTAGATTGTCTTGTTCATAGTCATTACTTACCTATCTTATATAGTGAGGCCGTATCGTGATCGAAGGACGGCATGTAGGCACGCCTTTCCGGTAGTGTACCAAGTCGTAACGGAACAGGCTTTCTATGACTTGTGTACAACAGGATTCGTGCCAAACATGAAAACGGTTATTCTACGGGGTGTTATGCGAATACAGCAACCATGGGGGAAGGAATACTGTCTCTGTGGGGTACACCTGTACCACTACAGAGCAGGTCACTGGAGGGCTGGTAACGATAGTGCTCGAAATCCGGGGGTCACGCCGCCATGTTTGGCGCGTCTGCCAATCGATAGATGTTATTGCGGCTGACATTGAGGAGGGCAGCGGCCTGG
>JANMSG010000607.1:0-7490 GCA_031389065.1 Acidobacteriota bacterium
TCCACCTTCTAGGCGTGCAAAGTAATACGTTTCACCTTCGGAATCAGGTGTGCGTTTTAAGAGAGCCTGATATGCTAAAGAAATAAACCTCGACCCTTCACTCGACAAAATCATTTGAAGTGTGACTTCATTACCTTCATAGGTTTTCGAGCTCATTGTATTTTTGTCGTGGCGCTCTGTTCGGCTAAACGAGTGTTCTGGCTCGGCACCCCTCGGTGCACTAGGAGGTGTCTTCGTGTACGCGTCCCAGGCGCCGGCTCTTCGCAAAGTATCGGTGTGTCGCAGCCGATCACGACTCTTCGAAAAAATGTCTTCCTCGCTCAACGAACGCTTGCAAAAGTCGGCTAGCCCATCAACCCATTCCTCCCAGCCACTCGCTGATTCGTCCCCAACCGAACTTCGATCTTCTGTAGTCATGCTTCCTACTAAATCCATCAGTTGCTTGTCAGTTTGATAAAGATGGACTCCGGTGATCTTTGTGAAAGTCGACAGAATCTCTGTGGTCACTTCTATATCACGGGCAAAAACAACCTTTTGACGAGATAGTGCATGCATTAAGCCGAAGCCGAAGCCTTCGACTTGAAAGCTACGGTTGACAGCACCGTTGACACGGACGCAAAACTGAGAATCTTTCGCAACGATTCGTTGATTGCCGAACGCCAAGTGCAGTTGTCGGGGTCGGGCGAAAATGTTTTCATCTTGCCCGAACGAAACGACAAGAAAGGGTTTTACACCTACCGCGCAGAGGTCGAAGCCTTAGAAGCCGATAGCTTCGTACAAAACAATTCCCGCGAAGCCTTCACGCTGGTTGAAGGCAAACCGAAATTGCTTTATGTCACGGGCGACCCGCTTCCTTCAGCCGCAATGATGCGCGTCTTTGCGGAAGGAAATTTTGCCCTTGACACAAGCCGCGTTGCGCCCACTTCGCTTGCCGGTTTTCAAGATTATGACCTGGTGATTTTCGATAACCTGCCAGCTACGCAATTGACGAAGGCGCAGATGAAGATGACGCAATCGTATGCGCGGGATTTAGGCGGCGGCTTCCTGATGATTGGCGGCGAGCAGAGTTTTGGTCCCGGCGGTTATTACAAAACGCCTGTCGAAGAGATGTTGCCAGTCTCTCTGGATGTGCGACAGAAAAAACATTTCCCATCGCTCGCCTTGGTATTGGTGATTGATAAATCGGGTTCGATGGCTGAAATTCAAAATGGGCGCAGCAGGATAGAATTGGCTCTGGAAGCCGCTTCTACGGCGGTGGACTTTCTAACGGAGCGCGATTCTGTGGGCGTCATCGCCTTCGACAGCGAGCCGCAACCGGTTGTCGCGATCACCAAAGTAGAAGACAAGAAAAAAATCATTAAAGAGATTCTCACGATTCAAGCCAGCGGCGGAACCGTGATGTATCCGGGCATACGACAAGCCTACGAATGGTTGCAATCGAACGACTCGCAGATCAAACATATCATTGTGTTGTCTGACGGAGAGAGCCAGCCAGCCGATTTCGCAGGCATCGCCAAATCAATTAGCGACGCGGGGATGACGCTTTCAAGCATAGCGATTGGCACGGACATAGACCAAGGCGGCTCGACCATGAAGATGATTGCAGACATTGGCGGTGGACGTTTCTATGCAACCGACAGAGCCGAAACATTGCCGCAGATTTTTACACGCGAAGCCTTTCTCGCATCACGTTCAACCATCATCGAAGAACCGTTTCAACCGCGATTGGTCAAAGCCACACAGGCGACAAATGGCATTGATTGGACTGGCGCGCCACAACTTGGAGGTTACGTTGGCACAGCCGAACGCGATGCGACCAATTCGCCTGCCATCACTTCATTGATTTCCGACAAAGACGACCCGGTTTACGCGGTTTGGCAATACGGGCTTGGTCGGGTTGCGGCTTTCACATCGGACGCCAAACCGCGTTGGGCTGCCAATTGGATGAACTGGTCAGGCTTCGGGCAATTCTGGACGCAAGTTTTACGAGACACGATTCGCCGCCAAGGCTCCAACGAATTGCAGCCTCGCGTAGAAATCAACGCAGGCAAAGGTCATGTTACGGTTGAAGCCGTCGCCCCCGATGGCTCTTTCAAAAACAATTTGCGACTCACAGCCCACCTCGTCGCGCCGGATTTTTCCACTTCAGATATAACGCTTGAGCAGACGGCTTCGGGAAGATATGAAGGCGATTTCGCGGCAATCACTCGCGGCGCTTATCTGGTCAGCGTCAGCCAAGAGGGCGGATTACAAGCCCCCGTCACAGGGTCAGTCAATTCGTATTCGCCGGAATTCAGCATCACAAGTTCAGATACGAATTTGTTAGCGCAAATCAGCGAAGCGACAGGCGGCAGCGTCTTGAATGCGAGCGTAACAAACCTTGAATCAGGCGGCGACAATGCGAATAATCAAGCCGCAGGCAATGTCAATTTGTTTGACCATCGCACGGAAAAGACTACGCCGCGAGAGATTTTTGCAGCGCTTTTGTTGCTTGCGGTTTTGTTGTTGCCCGTTGACGTAGGTATGCGGCGAGTTCACATTTCGCGTGAACAAATCGAACAGGCGCGTGAATGGATTCGGACAAAGCTTCGTCATTCGCCGGTTGTTGCCCTTGATGCGGAAACCGTAGCGGCGCACGCCCAGTTGAAAAAGTCGCGCGCCCGCGTGCGGCTCGGCGATGACCAGACGGCAGGTGAAGTTATCATCAAACCGCTTGCTCCGGCTTTGCAAAAATCGAATCAGCCTGCCGCATTCATTGCGGAAGAGAAACCCGACACGGCGCGCCAGGCAGAAGCCGGTAGCCAGGCAAAAGAAACAGCAAAAGCCTCTGTCGCGCAAGCTACAAAGCCGTTAATTGTGCAGCGCGAAGTGAAAACAAAAACGGCTGCTGATGCGCCTGAAAAACCTCTGGCAAGTCGCCTGCTGGATGCAAAGCGCAAGAAAAGAGATTAATCATTTGTAACGACTCAATCCATTGGCAAGTAAGTTTGTCATCTAGATAGACGGCACACCAAGATGCCGAGTCAAGCGGGGAGTCAGAACCGGGAGCGGTAGCGACCGGGTTGGTATGCCGCACCCGGTCGCTACCGCTCCCGGTTCTGACTTGGGCCTGCAATTTTACGTCGCGTCAGCGACGATTGAACCCACGGCTAACGCGGTGAAAATGACTTTTACCTTTCTGCTTACCTCTGTGTTCCAGAAAAAAAAGGATGGGACAAGCGAATTGCCTGTCCCACCCTTACAGTTTCCAGCTTATTCAATTTCATCAGAACTGTATGCGCGCCGAAAGCTGCATATTGCGCGGCGGTCTGACTGATTGAACTGTCCCGAAGCCATTCTTGTTAACCAGCTTACCAGTCTCATCAAACGGCAAATTGGTAGGTTTTCGCTCTGTCAAATTGTTCACGTTCAAGGTCGAGTTTACGGCATCGAACTGCGTGTGATTGAGCGCATTGAACGCATCGAGTCGAAGCTCAATTCGGATACTCTCTTTAATCGCGAAACGTTTTGACAGCGAAAGGTCCCAACTGTTAATCGGAGAGCGATAAAGGAAGTTGCGTCCGGACTCCAATCCCAGACTGCCTGGCTTTGGTGTGGTGAAAGCACTGGCATCAAACTGCCGGAACGGATCGCTGCTGTGTCCACTGCCAGGATTGCCTACGATGGCAATGCGGGCACCTTCGATGGTTTGCGTTCCCGTCAGCGTGTATCCAGAGATACCGGGAATAGAGAAACCGATATTGTAGGGCGCTCCCGTCTGATAGCGGTAGATACCAGAAATCTGCCAGTTATTGAGCGCATAACCCAATAAATTGTTTTCGGTTGCTTTGGGAAGTTCATACACCCAGTTGACATTGAAATTGTGCGGACGGTCAAAGTCCTGCGGCCCGTAGTTGGCTTCGCGCTGTTTGTTATCAATACGCGGTGCACCGAAACTGTTAATGCCTGGCAGGTCTTGTCCCTGCGTTCCCATCGCTTTGCTCCAGGTGTAGCTGACACCCAGCAAGAAGCCTTTTTGGAAGCGCCGGTTGAGGGATGTCTGTAGGGAATGATAGTTGGAACTGGAGGCTGGCTCAATGTAACTGATATTGCCGAAGCCTTGATAGGGGCGCAGGAAATCTGTCGGTAGCGCGGTTGCGCCAGGCGTCGCACTCGCAGTCAGTGTCGGGTCTTGATTCTGTGACAAATAAGCTGCGCCGTATGCCGGTGCATTGATGTTGCGCCGTTGTAAAAGGTGCGAGCCGATGGTTCCGACGTAGGAGACATCCAGCACGGAATCAAGCGGCAGCTTGTACTGCACGCCCAGGTTGAAGGCGTAGGTCGTCGGAACCTTGCCCTCGCGGTCATAGGCGACAAGCGATGGCGGTGCCAGCAGCAATGGTCCCGTGCCGATGTCTTGTAGCCGTCCGAAGTTGAAGGTGGGTTCAAGCGTGGTCGGTGGATTTCTGACTAGGTCAAACACCACGTTGCCTTGTGGACGGTCGTAGAACATTCCCGCGCCGCCGCGAATAATGAAGTTCTGCCCGCCCGTCACGTCGTAGGCAAAGCCGAAGCGTGGCGCAATGTGAATGCCACGATTTTTGTACAATCCTTTTTCGATGCCCGCGCCCGCCTGCACTACGCCGTTGAGCAACTTGCCAGTGTTGGGCACCAGGCGTCCGATATAGACACCTTCAAGCGTATTGGTGGTTGACGCAATGAAACCTGACGTCAGTAGACGAGGGTCTACGGCGCGACGGTTTGCTCCGCTACACGAAGCAGTCCCATTGAGACAGACCGGACGAAAGAGCAAAGGTGCGTCAGCCGCGTTGAAGCGGCCGGGCAGGAAGTTTGCGGTCTGCAAATCCTCGTCGTATTGCGGCTGGACGATGGAGAAGCGCAAACCGTAATCGAGGGTCAACCGACTGTTCGCTTTCCAGTTGTCTTGGGCATACCATTCGAGGTTGTTGTAACGGTATTTGCCAATGAAGTAACCGGAAGCCTGATTGTAAGTGTTGTAAACGCCAATCGCCGCATTGGCAAAAGCGAAGCCGCTGTCGAGTGGATTGCTGACATCATTTGAGAAATTGATTGACCCGTTGCTGTTAGCGAAACTGCTCTGCGGCTTGAAGCTGTTCTCCCAGAAGATGCCGGTTTTCAGGGTATGGGAGCCCCAGACTTTGGAGAAATTGGCAATCGCATTACGCACCGTATTGAAGTTTTTGAAGGGCGCGTTGTTTGAACCGATATTTGGGCCATTGGCAACACGCCCACCGAAGGCAAATTGCGGTGGCAAATCAAGCTGCACGGCGTTTGGGAAGATCGTTGGGAAGCCCTTTAGCCCCAAATCTGTCCGGTTGTATTTCGGATTGCCCGGCAGGATGTCTATGGCGTTGTGGCTCTGACCGACGGTAATTTCGAGGATAGTTGTCGGGTTGAGCGAGCCCGTCGCCGTCACTGACCAGTAATTGCGCGGGAAGAGGAATTTAGCCGGATAATCGGGCAGGTTATCGGCCAGCACGAACGAACCATAAGCCAGCAGACGGTTGCTTGTATCTCTGACGTAACGCCCACTTAGGCGCCATTCGTTCGAGAGATTCGCGTCCACACGAATCAGATCCTGACGTTCAGGTTCGCTCCTCGGCGTTTCCGTGACGTAGTTAAAACCTACCCCCGTGGTGTTTGGTAGCGGGTAGATGTTGAGGATGTTCAAGCCGAGCGCGTAGAGGCGATTGGCGGGAATCCTGCCCACCACGCCGCCACTCTGGAAGCAACCGGCGGTGTTCGAGGCGCTGCACGGTAGCCCCGTGGTGGAATCGCGAATGTAAGGAAATGGATTGCCTGAATTATCCACGCTCTTGGAAAAGTCGCCGATTCGCTCAAGCGCTGTTGGCACAGTCACGAGCACCCGTCCGGCTGGCGGAATGAAGCGTTTCTGGTGCTCTTGGCTGAAGAAGAAGAAGAGCTTCTGTCTATCTTCATTGAAAACCTTCGGAATATAGATTGGCCCACCAATGGTGTAGCCGATGTCGCGGTGATCCAGGCGCGGTTTGTTAATCTGCCTGGGCGGTAAGTTTTCAAGGTTGTTAACCGGGACGCTGTCACGATTGTTGATCCAGGTGTTGGCGTTCATTCCGTCATGGCGGCGGAAGGCATAGAAGGAGCCGTGAAAGTCCCTGGTTCCGCTGCGCGTCACGGCGCTGATCTGCGCGCCGGCGGCGCGTCCATATTCAGCCTGATAGTTTGAGGTCAACACTTTGAATTCGGCAATCGAATCGAGGCTGATGTTAAGCAGCGTTCCGTTATTACCCGTATCCATGGTGCTGATGCCGTCGAGTTGAAGGTTGTTAGCACTACCGCGCAGCCCGTTGGCGAAGATGTTTTGCACCGCGTCAGACGATCCCGTACTGGTATTAAAGATGACACCCGGGACGAGCGAAGCCAGCGGCGTAAATCCTCGCCCGTTGACGGCAATATTCTGTATGGCGGCGCCCTGAATCGCATAGGAACGCTCGGCGCTCTCAGCCTGCACTTGTGTAGCACCTGCCACGACCGTAACCGTTTCACTGGTAGCACCCACTTCGACCGTGAGGTCGCTGAGCGTGAGCCTGTCATTTGCGGCAAGCACGATGTCCGTGCGTTCCAGTTTCTTGAATCCGGGAGCTTCAGCCGTTAGTTTGTATGTGCTTGGCGGCAACTGCGGAAAGACGAACCGCCCCTCGCTGTCGGTCGCTGCCGTCAATGTGAAGCCCTTGGCTTCATCCATGATCTTGACCGTGGCGTTGGCAATGGCGGCTTTGTTAGGGTCGGTAATACTTCCGGCAATTGAGCCGCTTGTGGTCTGCGCGAACGCTACATTCGCAGTCACGAAAACCAAGAGGAGAAGACAACTGATGATTCTCTGCATTTGGTAACCTCCAAGTTGAGTAAAGAATGCATCTCCAAAACGAGTATGCATCGGAATGATAGATTGGGCGACTTTGAGAGTGTTTGTGTTACGGATCAGCTCGTCGCTTTTATTGAATTGTGTTGAATCGCCTGGACCTTGCCAAGTGATATTTCCATTCAAACAAAGCCTCCGAGAGGATTGATAAACCCTCGTCTCGCCTGAATTTATTCAGTTAGTTGCGATGACTCTAGCATTTGAACTTTAGATAACCGAGATTTCATTTCGCCACTATCTCCTTACTACTGATAGAGCAAATATCATCTCGCTTTGCAATTGTTTTGAATCTATCGCTCTAACCGAAGCGATTAACAACGCTCGTATGGCGTTTTCATTTGATGCAGAGTGAGGCTCTCGAACCTACAGAATGCCGTGCAGGGTGAACCTGTTTCTACACCATCAACTAAGACTTGATTGTGAAGCCATGGACGCAAATAGAAGTGTTGGTCAGGCAATCTCTTCCGAGCGCACGATTCCCTGCCCACTCTTCTGTCTTGCTATGTAATTGGAGAAATCTTTAGCGGCTTTTTACTTTAGAATACGAACTTCAACTTTGCTGAGGCGG
>JANMSG010000683.1:0-3946 GCA_031389065.1 Acidobacteriota bacterium
AACCCACGACCCGTTATTCTTGCAGCAAAAAGTTGATGAGTTGAATGCGCTGTTAATGGGCAATCCCAAAATCGAATTAGGCTGTGAACTACGGTTTACCCATGAAGTCGTGCGAAATATCTGTGTGAAAAAGAACGCGCCGACCCTTGCAGGCGGACCTTTCGTATTGGTCGAATTCCCTCATGCCGTAGTTCCGCCTGGCAGCGAAGGCGCGCTGTTTGAATTAATGAGCCATCAAATCAGGCCGATCATCGCGCACCCCGAACGCAACATGATGCTGATGTCGCAACCGGAAAGATTTTACGAGTTGGTAGAAATCGGCGTTTTAGGTCAGGCAGACACCGGTTCGTTCACCGGTCAATTCGGATCAAAGGTTCAAAAAGCCGCGCAGATTATGCTCGAAAACGGCTTGCTGCATTTTGTCGCAAGCGATTGCCACAACACCCGCAACCGATTGCCTGGAATGTCTGCGGCAGTTGCTGTGATTGCGGAAATGGTTGGCGAAGAATACGCGCAGGCGATGTCAACCAATAATCCCCAAGCGGTTGTAGAAGGCAAAGCCATACCGACTTGCCCGATCCCTTCAAAACCTGAGAAACGCAAAAAGTGGTTCTTCTTTTAGCTTTTCCTTGAGGTGATATGGTTGACAATATCTTACTTTTGCCTGTGAGGCAAAATAATTTCCAGAGCCGGGGAGTCGTCTGCATCTAAACTAAGAGGGGCACGTGTAAGATCCAACAAATCTGGATCCTGAGCTTCAAGCAATGATTCGAACTCATCGCCGCCATGTTTAACAATCCATTCTGCCTCTATTCGGTATATAGGAATTAACCAGAAAAAGTCTATATCTACGCATTCAATGTTCAAGTGGTGAAATTCAGGTTCATAGTATGATGGCGGACTGTTATATAAAGCCTCCATCGTGGTTGTGGGCGATAGTGGTCCTGCTGGACCCAGAATATTACCTCTAGATAAGGGAAAACTTGAGTCGTTTACATCCTCTGCGATCAGGGTAATTAATTTAATCAACCTCTCATCAAGAAAATGCTTATAACACATAAATATCAACTCTTGATTTAACGCTTGATGAGGATTGTTTAGTGGGTCTTCTAATAAACTGCTAGTGCCAACTGTTGCTAAAACTACAGCATCAGGACAGGGAGTATCCCAATATTCAATAATTTCCAGAGGATTGCCATTACGTAATGATAATTTATTGATAAAGCGAGGCACACCTAGAAATTTCAGATAATGGTCTTTAACGCGTTTTTGAATGTCCATACAGATTCCTCCTCAACACAAGAGTATCTATACAGCATCAGTACACTGTGTAAATTCAATCAATCGTTGCAGCTTAGAGAGTGCTGCGCCGCTGTCTATAGATTCAGCCGCCAGGCGAATTCCTTCTTGAAAATCGTTCACCTTGTTGCCGACAACAATCGCCGCCGCAGCGTTCAGCAAAACGATGTTGCGACGCGCAGTCTTCTCGCCGCCAAGTACGCTTAAAATAATCTCGGCGTTCCTGTTTGCGTCGCCGCCTTTTATCTCTTCAAGCGTCGCTCGTGTGAATCCAAAATCTTCCGGCTGAATGTTGTAAGTCTTCACTTCCCCGTTTTGCAATTCGGTTATGCGGCTCTCGCCCGTGATGGTGATTTCATCAAGCCCGTCGCTGCCGTGAACCACCAGCGCGCGAACGCTTCCCAAACTTTTCAACGTGTGGGCAAACATCTCCGTCAAATGCTTTGCATATACGCCTATCAGTTGTGCGTTGGCCCTTGCAGGGTTGGTCAGCGGTCCTAACAGATTGAAAATGGTTCGCACACCTAATTGTTTTCTGACCGGCGCAACATGCTTCATCGCTTCGTGCAAAAGCATTGCCGGCAGAAAACCTATGCCGACTTCATCAATGCACAAGGCGATTTGTTCGGGCGCAAGGGCGATTTTTACACCGAGAGCTTCCATGACATCGGCGCTGCCGCAACGACTCGACGCGGAGCGATTGCCGTGTTTGGCGACGCGCAATCCGCAACCTGCAACCACAAAAGCGGCGGCTGTTGAGATGTTGAAACTTCCGCTTACATCGCCGCCAGTTCCGCAAGTATCTATCAAGATTTCGTTGGGGCTGCTGAAGGCAAGAGGTCGGACAGCATGAGCTTTTCTGCGCATCACTTTGACAAAGCCTGTGAGTTCGTCAACCGTTTCGCCTTTCATTCTGAGCGCCGTCAGGAGAGATGCAATCTGCGCTTCCGTACATTGCCCGGTCATGATTTGTTCCAGTACGGCTTCGGCTTCGGCAACGGTGAGATGTTCGCGGTCAATAACTTTTTTTATCGCTTCGGTGATTATCATACTTATTTCCTGTTAGAAAGATTTCAAAACTAGCACGACAGCCAAAGAAAAGGTAAGCGGTCAACAACCAATAAAAAAATGAATCACTATTGAGTCGCAGAAATATGAATTGGATTTTGCAGATTTATCTTTGCAAAATAACGTCAGCGATTTGATCGGCGGTTATTGAGCCTCGAATGTAGGCAGGTTTGCTTTGCTCGTTGTACTGGCTCTCGAATAAGTCATCGCAAAGCAGATCTATCTGACGTTGGAAATTCACATCTGTCGAGCGAAACCCGTCCGATGCCAAAGCTTGTTCGATTGGCAAGCGCACCAACAAATCGTAGGTCTTCATCCATGAAAGGCAATAGTTGTGAAGCGCTTCACAATCGTCACCGGTGTTTGCAAATCGCCTGAGGTAATATGCAAAATTATCGAGCACGGCGCGGTCGCAAACTAATATTTCGGCGCGTGGTAATTTTTCGATTTCCAGTTGAATCTGTTTGGTGATGATCCATTGATAGGCTTCGCGGGTGGCTTGTTCGTTGAGAGGAAAAGGGCATTCACGGGCGATTTCCGCGAGCAATTCCACGGTCTTGCCTCGCCGTTTCAAAACCCCTGCAAGCTCGTACGCGATAGTGGTTTTGTTTACTCCGTGAGTTCCTACTAAAGCAACTTTGAACATACGCCTCCAAGAAAAGCTCAGATTGTAACCTAGTCCTTTGTCACTTGTCCTTTGTCCCTTGTCAATTTATTACCAGGCAACGATCACGAATTTATTGCCTACGGTTGTCATTTCTTAAAGAGTTGTATCAAACTCTACGATTCATAAAAGCAATTTACAGACTGTGGCAAAGAATCAGGAGTCAATGACAAAGGACAAAGGACAAGGGACGAAGGACAAAACAGCAATCGTTTTATCGGCAGGCTATTTCGGGTTTTTCGCTCACGCGGGATTTATGCGGGCGGTGGAAGAATCAGAGATTGATTATTGCGCCATAGCAGGGTCGAGCGCTGGTGCCATTGTTGCCGCGCTGCACGCTTCAGGCGTTCCCGCTGCGGAAATAATTGAAACTCTTTTAACGATTCGCAAAAAAGATTTCTGGGACAGCCAAGGGGTCGCAGGAGTGATGCGCGCGCTCATGAAAAAAGGGCGCGGCTGGGGCGGTTTGCTCAAAGGCGATCTCTTCGAGCGCTTGATTGACCAACGCCTTCGCGTCAAGACCTTTGAAGAATGTGACAGACATTTGTATTTGACCGCGTTTAATTTAACCCGAGGCGTTGACGAGACCTTCGCTTCGGGAACAATTGCCGATAAAGTGCGCGCCTCCTGCAGCTATCCTTTCTTGATGACGCCACGAACGATTGACGGTTGCGAGTATTGGGATGGCGGATTTCTTGCAAAGACTCCTTTTGAAAAGATGGTCGAAAAGGAACAACCTGAGCGCCTGATTATCCACTATCTGCCGACGCACGAAGATGAGAGAAGTTTGGGCGAGCGCAACTGGACAGCTTTCGCTATGCTTGAAAAAGCGCTGACGGCGGCGCGCAAAGAGATTGAACAGCATCGCATCAAGGCGCTCGGCGAGATGAAAGAAAAGATCGTTTGGATTGAACC
>JANMSG010000520.1:0-3500 GCA_031389065.1 Acidobacteriota bacterium
GACACTTCAACATTCATACTCCAGTCGTGTCCGCTAACGGACTGCGGTTGAGGTCTATCAATCGTTTCAATACCACAGCTTAAAGGCTCGATGGCGATGTCTCCGACGAAATGGGTTGGAGCCGTGAAAGCCGTCTCAACGATAAAACCCGAGTTAAAAGCGTTGTACGGCGCGGGACCACGGTTGCCAACAGAAATCGCATTGAGGCCATCTCTTGCATCCAGCAGATCACCGGTTTCTTCATCAATATCAATTCCACCCAAGCTCGAAACCGCATAGGTTTTGACAACCGCTCCGGTATTTACGTCTATCGCGTAAAGCGTCGAAGTCTCTCGAAGGCCTGCATCTGTAAGCAATACCTTTAGTCCTCCCAAATCAGCAGGACGCGTGATGGCAAGAGTGTCATTGGCTTGCGGCACTGAACTGCCAGGGATTAATGAAGCGGGGATGGTAATCGTTTTGAGCACCTCTCCGGTGTTCGGGTTTAGTTTATAGAAAATACTCAGTCCATTAACCGGACTATGAACGGCAGCCCACAAGACATCCTCTTCAGCGTCATAATCTAATGCGCCGATTCCAGGACCGCCGGGTCCGTTCGGATCAGGAATAGTGGTAACACTGCCGCAAAATCGTGCAGTTGTTTTGTAAATAAAGCCATTTCCTCGATTTGGCAAAGGGGCAGAGCCATTGCAGGAACGAAGTAGATTGCTGTACCAGACAAACCTGTGCGTCTTGTCAAATGCAAGCCCGCCGATAACCCGGAGTTGATTTCCGGGTATGTCTCTTAAAGTTCTTTTGCTTATTTTAGTACCCGTTGAAGCATCGGTTACATTAATAAATGCGCTGCGATTTGGCTGTTCAGGGCAAATCCCTTTTTCTGTTATCGCCGTCCAGAGGCGACCACCGTCCACAAGTGTTTGTGCAGATACAGGGATGTTGATCAGAAAAATAAATATAAAAAACAAAATGGCTAACACTGCGATAGTGTGCGGCAAGTGAAGTTTTGGGAGGGGCATATTTTTTCCTTTTTCTAGTCTTAATGAGATGTACTGTATGAGATGTACTGTGATGACCGCTTCAAGCTCTTAGCTTTTCAACGTCGAAATCTACAGTTAAATTAATTCTGTCAGGTTGCTAATCACTTGGTGACAAGAATGTTTTAATGCTAGGAGGTTTATCTTGTATTGAGGAATTGCAAATAATTTCGGTAACCCGGCTTACCAAGAGGAATTGTTTGACCCGTGCGGCATAATAGTCCTATAAATTATTTGCGTGAACACTCTTTGCACAAAAAGTAAGATCAGGCAGTGAATTTTGAACTTTGATTTTTGCTTGCATCAGGGGGAAGTTCTTTTAGAATTTGTTGTTCCAAGAATTAAAGGTGTAATACAATTTGCTGTACATTTTTCGTTGTAGAGTCCGAAATCTAAAATCTAACGATGGCGAAAAGTAAAACCTCATCTACCATAAACGCTTTGCTCAGGCTGGCGGCAATTCCTGTACAGCTTAATCCCGCAAGCGATGAAAACGACAGCTCGGGGCAGTTATCGTTTCTGGTGTTTGATATCGGCGAAGATTTTTTTGCTTTGACAGTCGAAAATATTGAAGGCGTCGTCGATTGCGCCCGAATCGCGCCCCTGCCTTCTCCTCCCGATGCAGTGGTCGGTGTCACCAGCGTGCGTGGACGAATAACTCTGGTCATGAACTTGAGTGCAGACATTCATCACAGCGACAACCGACAGCGACTTATCTTGCTGAAAGGAGAATCGCAAGTCGGATTGCTTGCCGATCGCATAGAAGGTGTCATCACCATCTCTGCCGAAAATATAGTTGTGCTGAGTAAACGAGGGGTTGAGAAAACCGTAAAAACTCGTCGGATTGGTAATCATTATTTTAAAAGCAAAGGAAGAAATGTTTCTATCATTGATTTTGAAAAGCTTGTTGAAGCTTAACCTCATTCCATAGGTTGAAGTTTACGCCGATGGAATTTACACTACTTGACTTATGAGTGGAATGAAATTTCGTAGAACTTGTTCTATCTGTAACGCAACTTTCTTCTCCCCTGACCGCAAAGCTCCTTATTGCTTGAAGTGCGTTAAGAAAAAGATTGTTAAACACGTCCCTTCTGCGCCTAAGCCGGTTGACGCGCCACCGCCTGTGCGCGCCATACAACGCCCAAGTCCGCAAGCTGCGCGCCCCGCAGTTGCTGTGCGAAAAGAGAAGGCTCCGCGCCTGCCGCGCGTCGAAGAACTCACCGCTGAACTTCGTACCCGCATCATAGAGGTTTACCAGGAGGAGTATGCCAACAAAGAAGTCGCCTTGCGAGACGTCAATTCTCAAATCTCGAATAAACTCTGGGCAAAGCGAAAAATTGTCGCCGATGTGTTGCAGGAGCATTTAACGGCAAAAGCTGTGCTGACTCCCGACTTGAAGCAACGCGCCATAGAGATGTACAAGCGCTTTGTCGAAAGCGGTCATCGTCCAGATGGCGGCCGAAGGCACGCCATTAGTATCGCGCTCAGCATTCCTTACAAGCAGATCATGAAAATCATTCGAGATTGGGCGATGCAGGAATATCAGAAATCTGCGACCCCTGAGCCTGATCGTTTGCAGTTGTTCGAGATCGAAAAACTATACTGGGCAGAGATGGAGGCACAGCGTTATCGTTTAACGGAATTACCGCAAAAGATGGCAGACCATCTAGGCTACGTGACCCGTTGGCAGATTCTTCGCTGGCTGGACATTCTTCATGATGACGAGCGCTCATTTGAAAATGTTCCTGACCCGTCGCCCGAAGTTCAAGAAAAAATACTTGCGGCTTATGCAGAGTATTTAGCTTCGCCGACTCCGCCAGAACATGGCCTGCACTACACGATTGCCGGACAACTCGGAAATGTTACTCCGCGTCAAGTTCACAAAGTGCTGCAAAGCCATCGCCACAAAAAACGCGCTGAATATCCTCTGATTTAAAGGTGCCAGGTATTAGGTTTTAGGGCTTAGTAAAAGACGTCAAAACAGATTCAACCCTAAAACCTAACACCTAAAACCTAACACCTAGCCAATGAAACAAGTCGTTCAAAATTTCCGCACTGGTGAATTAGCCGTTGAAGAATTGCCGCCGCCAGCGTTGAAAAACGGTGGGCTGCTGGTGCAAACCGCTTATTCTTTGATTAGCGCGGGCACAGAACGCTCCATCGTTGAAACGGCGCAAAGCTCACTCGTGGGCAAAGCTCGTTCGCGCCCCGACCTGGTTCGACAAGTCTTAGACACCTTCAAACGCGAAGGACTTCGTGCCACGTACGAAAAAGTCAAATCGCGCCTCAATCAAATTAAAGCTCTAGGCTATAGCGCATCAGGAACCGTGATCGCCCTCGGGCAAGGGGTGACGGGTTTTCAAGTCGGCGACCGCGTGGCTTGCGCCGGCGCCGGGTATGCTTCACACGCGGAATTTCTTTTCGTCCCGCAAAACCTCTGCCGCAAATTGCCGGAAGGCGCAAAGC
>JANMSG010000759.1:0-3768 GCA_031389065.1 Acidobacteriota bacterium
TCAAGAAGACAAAACCTCATTCTCTACTTATCTGGGGCAGCCTGATAAAGGCTTGCTGCGTTTGTTGCCCAGAGAAAAGTATGATGGCAAATTGCTTGTCCGTGGTGGCGGCGCGTATTTCTCGTTCACTCGTTTGGTTCATGAGTACGGCTACGGCTCGGATATTGAATTGCAGCAGAATCAATTTTCTGTTGGCTTTGCCGGGCTCGATTTCGGCTTTCTCATAAATCTTGGCGATGTGCCTATTGAATCAGTGAATCTGGAGCACAAAGGTGTTGATTTTTTAGCAAGCTATACGCCTCCATCTGTTGAGACAGAGATTCGAGAGCAGCAGCGCGCCAGTTCAACAGGTGTCCAGGCAAATGGCTTCAACTATCTACGCTCCATTGAAGCCAAAAACGGTAACACCTATGCTTTACGCGTCATCAACTACAGGGAATCTGACGTGCTTGTTGCCTTCCGCGTTATCCGTCAAGATACGGATGGAAGTTATATTTTGCTTTGGAAGATATTGAAAAAATATCCTGTCCCGGAAGTCTCACAATAAGAAAAAGGTCATTGCTTTGTCTGCTCAAAGCAATGACCTATCTACAATTTTTAACAACTCTCGATTACTTCGCCTGGCGGTCTAAGTAATCGAGCAAGACGTTTGACATCAACTTCACACCGACAATCAAAGCCTCTTCATCAACATCAAATTCAGGCGTGTGAATCATTGCCGTGATGCCTTTGGCTTTGTTGCCTACGCCGAGAAAGTAAAAGAAACCGGGAATAATTTTTTGATACTCGGAAAAATCTTCCGCGCCCATTTGCGGTTTTGGCATAAGCAGGTTTTTTTCGCCAAGTATGCGTTTCATTGTCGGCAACGTCGCTTCAACTAACTTCGGGTCGTTGTAGGTCACAGGATTTGGAAGTTGGAATTCCAGTTCCGCTGTTGCGCCGTAAGCCGAGGTAATGCCGTCCAAAGTCTTCTTCATCATCTCGCGCGCTTTCGTTCGCACCTCCTCGCTCAAGGTTCGCATCGTTCCTTCCATGACCACTTCATCGGCAATGATATTGAAACGATTGCCGCCGTGAATGCTGCCAAGGGTGATGACCAGAGGTTCTTGCGTATCTATGCGACGGCTGCGAATGGTTTGCAGAGCCATCACGCAATCGGCTGCGACAACCACAGCGTCTATGCCGTCGTGCGGATAGGCGCCGTGAACTTTTTTGCCGCGAATTTTGATGACGAACCTTTCAGATGAAGCCATTGCAGGGCCGGAATTGTAGCCAATTTGCCCGACTTCAATAGTCGGCATCACGTGAAGTCCAAAGATGGCTTGCGGTCGCGGATTTTCCAGCACACCTTCTTTGATCATCAAACGCGCGCCACCTTCTTCGCCAGCCGGAGGCCCTTCTTCGGCGGGTTGAAAAATGAATTTGACGGTGCCAGCAATCTGTTCGCGCATCTTCGACAAGACTTCGGCAACGCCTAGGCCAACGGTCATATGAACGTCGTGCCCGCAAGCGTGTTTGACTCCGGCGTTTTGCGATTTGTAAGGCACCTCTATGTTTTCTTGAATCGGCAGCGCGTCCATATCTGCGCGAACGGCAACGACGGGACCGGGCTTTGCGCCTTTCAAAATGGCGACGACGCCGTGTTTGCCGACGCCTGTTTTCACTTCAAGCCCCAGAGCGCGCAATTTTTCAGCAACAACTTTTGCAGTGCGTTCTTCGCGGTTCGAGAGTTCCGGGTGCATATGAAAATCGCGGCGTTGCGTAACCAGTTGTTTTCGCAAAGCCTCAGTCGCTTGCGCGATTTGCTGGTCACGCGAAGATTGAGCAGCGGCGATAGAATTTCTGGAATTCGTTTTTTGCCCGGCAGTGGCGAGCAACGAGCATGAAAAAATGACAGACAACACAAGTGCAACAGGTCTTCTCATCGTTTGTTCTCCTGATGATTAAAATGACTTCGAGTAGGTTAAGCGAGGATATGTTTTTAATTGTTATCGGTCAAGTTCGAGAAAAAGTCATCTCGCAAGAATACCAAAATTGTTTATAATGCCTGCGTAGATTCAGTTGGCTTTACGTATCTATAAATAACAATCTGAGAGGTAAACCTTATGTCTCTCGCTGTAGAATCAATCGAAACCAATAAAGTGAAATTAGACTCTCTTGAGATTCGCGGCTTTCGCGCTTTCGAGCATTTGCGAATTGAAAAATTGGCACGTGTCAATTTAATAACTGGCAAAAACAATGTTGGAAAGACATCATTGTTAGAAGCTTTGAGGCTTTATGCTCATGAAGGACAGCCAGAATTAATCTCGGAACTATTAGAATCACGCGATGAGACTACAGAACAAGATATTATGAGGAGGCTGGGGGGAACAGGGATTAATTCGTCTTTTAGCCCTAATCTCAAATATCTATTTCATGGAAGAAAAGATATAAAGAGCATTCCCCCCCCCATCAAAATAGGACCTATAAACTCTTCAGATAATATTCTTTCAATACGCTTTGCTTGGTACGCCGTAAAATTTGATAAGGAGGGAAGACGCGAAGTAAAGATATTGAACGATGAGGAAAATGATGCGATTGAAAATTCAGAACTTAGACTGATCTCTCAAATGGGTTTACAAACCAGGTTTTCAGAAGGACCTGAACGGCTATCTCGCGGCTTCTTTCAAAGAAACCAAGCCGAATCTTATAAAACACCTTGTGTCTTTGCATCCGCCAATGGATTGAGCCTGAAAGCCATTGGTCAACTTTGGGATAACATTGCACTAACAGATTTAGAAGAGAGTGTGCTGGAGTCTTTAAAAATTATTGCCCCTGATATTGAGCGAGTAAACATCGTTAGTGGTTTCCGTAGAGAGAGAGTTCCAATTGTTAGAATAAAGAATTTTGATGAGCCTGTGCCTCTACGCAGTCTTGGCGAAGGAATGAATCGTTTATTCGGAATCGCTCTGGCTTTGGTGAATGCTAAAGACGGAATACTGCTGCTTGATGAAGTCGAAAGCGGCTTGCACTATTCAGTTCAACCTGATGTGTGGCGTTTGATATTTGAAACCGCGCGGCGTTTGAATGTTCAAGTCTTTGCTACAACTCACAGTTGGGATTGCATTGAGGCATTTCAAAGCGCCGTCCAAGATAGTGACGAAGAAGACGGTTTTTTAATTCGTTTGGAAAATAAGAACGACCAAATTATCTCCACTCTCTTCGATAAGCGAAGATTAGGCATCGCCACTCGTGAAAACATCGAGGTGCGCTGATTATGGCTGATAAGAATATCCTGCTTGTCGAAGGCAAAGACGACGAACACGTATTTTATAGTCTGTTGATGCATCATCAAGTTCCCGACAAATTTAAGGTCAAAAACAAAGAAGGCTTCAACAATGTTCTAAAAGAAGGCTTCAATAATATTTTAGGCACCCTTGATGTTGAAATTGATGCAAGCGGTTTAGAAAGACTTGGCATAGTTGTAGATGCAGATACCGATATTGCATCTCGCTGGCAATCTTTGACAGCCAGACTGCAAACGCTTGGCTATGAACTTCCCGATTCTCCTCTGACTGACGGGACTATAGTTAAGCAAGAAGATCGCCCTACAGTTGGCGTTTGGCTTATGCCTGATAATACCTTGCCCGGTATGTTAGAGCATTTTGTAAGTTTTCTTGGCGCGACCAATGACCCGCTTTGGCAGGTTGCCGAAAACTGTTTGAACGAAATCTCCTCAGCAGACCGCCGTTTCGTTGCCAATCATTTTATCAAAGCGCACATACACAC
>JANMSG010000781.1:0-4145 GCA_031389065.1 Acidobacteriota bacterium
TGGCAAAGAGAATTGCCTTTGCTCTCCAAGCTGGAAGTCGCCGATAAAATTCTCGACGCTGCGATTGCTATAAAGAGCAATACCCTCGTGCAAGTTTAGTTTTGAATCTCTTAAAATAACTTGTCAAGATTCAGTCATGAGCCGTTTAGAGGAATTGATAAAATTTATAGAGCAATTGCGCATCACCGACCTGATAGATTTTTTGGTCGTGTGGGCGATCATTTACGGTTTGCTCAAACTGGTGAGGGGAACTCGCGCCGTGCCCATCGCCATTGGTCTTCTCGGTGTTGGCTTACTTTATCAAGTTGCGGTTTTTCTCGGACTCGAAACTTTGCAATTCGTGATGCGAAATATGCTGCTCTATTTCGGCTTCGCGTTGCTCGTCATCTTCGCGCCGGAGGTTCGTTCGGCGTTGATGCGCTTTGGCGCCAATCTCCGCACCTCTTTTCTGTTTGGTCAATCGAAACTCGCGCCCAGTATGTACGAGGACATCGTGCTTGCCGCCATGACCCTTTCCTCAAGGCGAGTCGGCGCGTTGATTGTCATAGAGCGCAACGTCGGCTTACAAAATTATATAGACACAGGGGTGAAGATTGAAGCCTCGCTCTCTTACGATTTGCTGGTAACAATTTTTGAACCTCGCGCCCCGCTGCATGATGGTGCCGTGATTATTCGCGATAATCGTTTGGCTGCTGGCGGATGTTTTCTTCCTTTGACGCTCAATCCGAAACTGTCGAAAGAGTTGGGCACGCGCCACCGCGCAGCGATCGGTGTGACCGAAGACACAGACGCGGTCACAATCGTAGTGAGCGAAGAAACAGGGGTTATCTCTTTTGTCGAAAAGGGCGAGATTATCCGCTATCTGACGAGCGCGCGATTGCGTGAATTGATACGCGAGGCGCTAACCCCGACAAATCTTTTGGGCGGTATGATGCAATCTGGACGGAAAGGAAGACGCATCGCTAAGATGTCCGGCGATTCATCGCGGGAGCCAGTTAGCGAAACCTTTATCAAGTGAGAAGCTTAGTATGGACAGAATGCTTTACGGGATGCAAGCGTTGCGGGAATACACCAAGGATTACATCCTGCAAAATACAGGATTGAAGATCCTCGCCTTGCTGATCACTTCTGTGTTGTGGCTTTCTGTAGCCTCACGGTTGAGTCAAGTGACGCTCAATCCTGTTCCCATAGAGTTTTCAAATCCATCTCCTGATCTGACGATTTCAAAATACGACACGCTGTCAGCAAAGGTCTTTTTGCGCGGTCCGAAAGACCTGATTGACTCGCTTCGTTCGAGCGATTTAGCCGTCGTGGCAGACCTTCAAGACATAGAGCCTGGTGTGCGAGTCATTCCTTTGAAGGTTGATGTCAAGAGATTGCCGCCGGGTATTGATGAACAGAGCGTTGAAATTGAGCCTCGCAGCATTCGCCTCACGATCGAGCGCGTGGTGGAAGTTGAATTGCTTGTGACCCCGCGCATTGAAGGAGAAGTGCCTCAAGGGTATGAAATTTATCATGTCGTCAGCAGGCCGGAGAAGGTAAACGTGAACGCACCTGCCAGCCATATTAAAGATGTGGTGAATGTTTCAACAGAGAGCGTCAATGTTGCAGGAAAGACTGAAACTTTCACCCAACAAGTGGCAATCGATACAGGCTCGCCGAATGTCAGCACCAGTGTGGAAAGTCAGAAAGTGATGCTCACCATCGTTATTGGTGAAGCGCGAAAAGAACGTCTGATTGATAAAATTCCAGTAACCTTCATCAATGTGCCGAGAGACGTTCAACCTCTACCAAAATTCGCCCGGGTTGTGGTATCAGGGCCGCCTTCGGTTCTGGATTTGCTTACTCCTGCCGAAGTAGAGGTGGTCGCCGATTATGCAACTCTCACAGAGCAATCGCGTGATCTTAAATTGGTTGTAAGGTTTCCCAATCATACAGATATTTTGACTTTGCGTTCGGTTGAGCCAACCGCGATTCGCGTGAAATAGGTATTATTTTTTAGGATGATTTTTAATGTCGAACGGAAATAGAAAAAAATTATTTGGCACAGATGGAATTAGAGGAAAAGCCGGAGAATATCCTTTGGATGAGAAGACCATGGAGATGATTGGTTGGTCTTTGACAGAGAATTTGAGCCGCGAACTTGGAGCTTCGCCCAGCCTGGTCATAGGTCGCGATACGCGCGCATCAGGTCCACAGATACAAGCTGCCCTGATGCGCGGCGCCTGTGCGGCTGGCGCAACCGTCGCCTCCGCAGGAATTATTACAACACCGGGAGTTGCCTTCATCACTCGCTCGACACCATTCGATGCAGGTGTAGTTATTTCGGCTTCGCATAATCCGTTTCGTGATAATGGCATCAAAGTTTTTTCTCCGACTGGGAAAAAAATGGCAGACGAAATGGAGAGAAAGATTGAAGATGATTTAGCCAAAGCCGACTATGATACACACAAACTTCATGTAACGATTAAACCAGCTAAGCCGCTCAATGATGACGCCGAAAGTGAATCGCTTTTTGCTGAAAAGTATTTGAATTATCTGGCTGAAAACGTTGCGCGAGATTTAAATCTCAAAGGAATGCGTTTGGCTATAGATTGCGCCAATGGTGCAGCCTCGGCTTTCGCCCCGCAAGTTTTCAAAAGGCTGGGCGCGGAGATTGAAGTCATTTCAGCCTTGCCGGATGGTCGAAACATCAATGAAAAATGCGGCGCTCTGCATCTGGATTCTCTGCAAAAAATTGTCAAGAGAGGAGGGTTTGACCTGGGAATCGCTTTTGATGGCGATGCCGATCGCGCTCTTTTTGTTGATGAAACCGGGGCTCTCATTGATGGCGATTACACTCTTTTGTTGCTCGGTGAAAATATGCAATCATCAGGCAGACTCACTGGCGATGTTGTTGTTTCAACGGTGATGAGCAATCTAGGGCTGGAAATCGCGCTACGCGAAAGAGGCATAGAGTTTATTCGCGCCCAAGTGGGCGACCGCTTCGTGCTTGAAGAGATGCTCAAACGCAACGCCAATCTTGGCGGCGAACAATCTGGACACATTATCATAAAGGAGATTTCCCTTGCCGGCGATGGAATGATTACGGCTATTGAATTGCTTCGCGCCATTCGCAATTCAGATAAATCACTCGCTACGCTTGCCGCATCAATGAAGACATATCCACAAGTTTTGGTCAATGTTTATGTCAGCAGCAAACCATCATTTGAATCAATCCCTGAAGTCAAAGCGGCTGTGGATGCTCTGGAAGCAGAGATGCAAGGGCGTGGACGTTTGCTGCTTCGCTATTCGGGAACTGAGAACCTAGCCAGGGTGATGATAGAAGGTGAAGACCAGATAACGATAGAAGAGCAGGCAAATCGTCTGGCGGCGATTCTCAAAAAGGCAATCGGGTGATGCGCTTTATTTCAAGCAATTGCTCAATTGATCTTGAATGATTTATCGTCAAAGACTTCTTTGTGAGATATTGCATCTGCTTTGAAGAGCCAATCCATCAGTAAAGAACCGTTTGATGTGCTGATGCTTAATTGCATCTTGTGCGTATGCGGCAATGTCAAACCATCCACGGTGCGGAAGTCCTCAAACTCTTCAATCAACAAATAGTAACTCTCTTGCGTAACGTTTGAACTGTTAGCGCCTACTCCAATGCGGGCCGGTATGGTGAATTTGTATTCGCTTTTCAGGTGTCGAAACGTAGCGATATCGAAGTACAATGTTACTTTCAAATCTGGCGAACCGCTACGTTGGCGATAATTTAAAACGTGCAATTGCCTGTCATTAACTTTCTTGATGCCGCGATATTCAAAGCGTGATTTTAGTTGCTCAACACGCAATAAAGACCAAGCTGTAGAAAGCGCGCCGCCGAGTAAACCTTCTGTCAGCGGTAAGGTCTGTTGAGATAAAAACAGGCTGAGGTTAGAGCGCTTGCCTTCGGGTAAAAAACCAGTTGCCGAAAGTGACCCATCAAATGTCATCTGTTCGCTTGGGTATTGAGTCGAAGGAAATCTCATGCTGTAGATCAGCTTTGGGCTTTCGGAGAGTAAAATTCCTTTACCCAAAATTTCACCTGCTTGTCCTAAGCGGTTTAGCGCCTTGACCGAACCAATGATGGCGCGTGTTTTCACGGCGGTGATCGCTTCTTT
>JANMSG010000789.1:0-6944 GCA_031389065.1 Acidobacteriota bacterium
CAAGAAGCCTCGCGCAAATTGCGTTTTCCTGTAAAGAAAGCGATGCAGGTGGCGCAGAAACTTTATGAAGGAATCGAAATCGGCGATGAAGGATTGGTCGGTTTGATTACTTATATGCGAACCGACTCGACTCGCGTTTCAGAAGGCGCGCTCACGGAAGCCCGCGATTTCATAGGACAACAATTCGGTGGGGAATATTTACCCGAAAAGGCTATTCATTATCGTTCGAAGAAAGACGCGCAAGACGCGCACGAAGCGATTCGCCCGACCTCTGTTCTCAGAACGCCCGAATCATTAGCGCGTTATTTGGGCAAAGACGAACTCGCGCTTTATAAACTCATCTGGCAACGCTTTGTCGCTTCGCAGATGATGCCTGCGATATTCGATCAAACGACGATAGACATCAAAGCTGGCGAGCGCTATGTGTTTCGCGCAACCGGTTCGGTGTTGAAGTTCAACGGTTTTCTGGCGGTTTACGAAGAAGGCAAAGATGAAAAGGACGAAGAGGATGAAGAGCAGCAACACAAGCTGCCTCGTGTGGAGCAAGGCGAAGAATTAAAATTGAAAAAGCTCGCACCCGACCAGCATTTTACAGAGCCACCGCCGCGTTATACAGAAGCAACGCTTGTGAAAGTGCTTGAAGAGAAGGGAATCGGGCGACCTTCGACGTATGCGGCGATTATGACGACCATTACGGATCGCGAATATGCGGCGAAAAAAGAGACCCGTTTTGTGCCAACTGAACTGGGGATGATTGTCAACGATTTGCTGGTTGAAAATTTCGACGACCTCTTCAACGTCAAATATACAGCCCGCATGGAAGAAGAGTTGGATGAAATTGAAGAAGGCAAGATGGTTTGGACTACTGCGCTCGCTGAATTTTATGGCAAGTTCACCAAAGACCTTGAGCAAGCCAAAACGAATATGCGCGATGTCAAACGTCAAGAGATTATCACCGACATCAAGTGCGAAAATTGTGGCTCGTTCATGGCGAAGAAATTCGGAAAATTCGGCGAGTTTTTAGCCTGCACGAATTACCCTGAGTGCAAAACTACGAAGGATCTTGCCAAAGTTAACGACGAAGCCGGCGAAGAGACCCACGCAGAGGCAGGCGAAGAACTTTGTGAAAACTGCAATCGCCCTATGGCTATGAAACGCGGCAGATTTGGTCAGTTTCTGGCTTGCACGGGCTACCCGGAATGCAAAACGACACGAAAGATTCAAAAAGGCGGAGCGATTGCCGCGCCAACGATTCAACTGGAAGAGTTGTGCCCGCAATGCGGTAAGCATATGGTCATCAAGCAAGGTCGTTTCGGGCCCTTTACGGCTTGCTCAAATTACCCTGAGTGTAAATATATCAAGCAGGACACCACGGGCGTAGCGTGTCCCGAAGACGGCGGCGAAATCGTCGCAAAGCGCGGCAAGCGCAAATCGTTTTACGGCTGCTCGAATTATCCGAAATGCAAATTCGTGCTGTGGGACAAGCCCATTGCCAAAAGTTGTCCGCAATGCGGGGCGCGTTTCCTGGTAGAAAAATGGAAGAAAGACGGCAGCCGTGAATTGCTTTGCCGCACGGAAGACTGCAAACATAAAGAAGAAGTCATTGAAACAGACGTGCCGACGGAGAGCGCAGACAGTTCACAGCTGACCGCTTGAAGAACTCTGATTCTCTCTAAACCAATGCAGGATTCTTTTGGAGGTAACATGAGCAGAGACGATAGGGAAGACACCACAATTTATAAAGTCGTCGTCAATCACGAAGAACAGTACTCGATCTGGCCTGCCAATAGAGAGAATCCCCTGGGTTGGAATGAGGTGGGAAAAACAGGGACAAAAGAAGAATGTCTTGCATATATCAAAGAGGTTTGGACAGATATGAGACCTCTCAGTTTGCGAAAGAAGATGGAAGAGAGCAACAAAGAGAATTAAGAGTTCCTTTTTCTTCTGTAAAGGGGATCAATTTTTCGGTGTGTTTACCACAACAGCTACCGACAGCTGTGAAGCCTTTACGGAGAAAACCATAGAGCCGAAAATCTCCTGTCAGGTTGCAGTCAGGACGATTGCAAACCTCAACTTTTTTTTTCAACCTCAAATCCGTAATATAATCATCCAACAATTTCAAAATTCTTTCGATGAGGTATCTATGCAGAATTTAAAATTATACTTTGCTTTTTTTGTTGTATTGTTTTTATTGAGCGATGCACTTGCTCAAACAAAGTTCGAATATCCGAAACCGATAAGAACCGAACAGATGGACGATTATCACGGCATAAAAATTTCCGATCCGTTTCGCGGTTTGGAAAATCCTGACTCGCCTGAAACCCGCGACTGGATTGACGCGCAAAACAGATTGACCAACGCTTATCTGGCAACCATTCCAGAACGCGAAAAAATCAAGAAGCGATTGACCGAACTGTGGAACTTCGAGAAGTATTCTGCGCCCTTTAAGGTCGCCGGAAAATATTTCTACTACAAAAACGATGGTTTGCAGAATCAATTCGTCCTTTACGTTGCCGATTCTCCGATGGATAAAGGGCGCGTTTTGATTGATCCCAATACACTCTCCAACGATGGAACCATCGCACTGGCAAATGTCTCGATTAGCGAAGACGGAATGTTAATGGCTTATTCGCTCTCAAGCGGCGGCTCGGATTGGCAGGAATGGCATGTCCGCGAGGTGGCGACAAGTAAAGACCTTTCCGACATTATCAAATGGTCGAAGTTTTCCGGCGCATCATGGACAACGGATGGCAAAGGCTTTTTTTACAGTCGGTATCCAGAACCCGGCGAAAAAACCAAACTCGAAGACATTAACTTTTATCAGAAACTTTACTTTCATAAAATCGGCACCCCACAGTCTGAAGATGTTCTGGTTTATGAACGACCAGACCATAAGGACTGGGGATTTAGCGGAAAGGTGACCGAAGATGGGCAGTTTCTCATCATCAGTGTTTGGAAAGGCACGGACCCGAAAAATCTTGTCTATTTCAAGGATTTGAAAAATCCAGACGGCAAGGTCATGGAAATCATCAGCGAGTTTGAGAGCGAATACAGTTTCTTAGGCAACGACGGCTCGAAGTTTTATTTCAAGACCGACAAAGAAGCGCCTCGCGGACGAATTATCTCTATCAATACCAATGAAAAAATTCCCGGTCGGAAGGTTCGTGATGCACAACCTGTGCGTGAAATCATTGCGCAATCATCCGAGACCATTGACGGCGTGAGCCTCATTGGAAATAGCTTTATAGTCTCTTATTTAAAGGACGCTTACACGCAAACCCAGGTCTTTGATTTGAACGGTAAGCTTGTCCGCGAAGTGAAATTCCCTGGCATTGGCACGGCTGGTGGTTTCGGCGGACGACGCAATGACCGCGAAACTTTCTATTCCTTCTCAAGCTTTACCACACCAAACACTATTTTTCGCTACGATGTGGCAAGCGGAAAAAGTGAAGTCTTTCGAACCCCGAAAGTCGCTTTCAATCCCGCAGATTTCGAAGTCAAACAAATTAAATACAAGAGCAAAGATGGGACGCTGGTGCCGATGTTTATCGTCCACAAAAAAGGCTTAACACTTGACGGCACGAATCCGACTCTGCTGTATGGTTACGGCGGTTTCAACATTTCAATGACGCCTTCTTTTTCGCTTTCGCGTTTGATTTGGATGGAGATGGGCGGGGTATTTGCAATGCCGAATATTCGAGGCGGTGGCGAATACGGCGAAGAGTGGCATCAGGCTGGCATTAAACTGAAAAAGCAGAACGTTTTTGACGATTTTATCGCGGCAGCAGAATGGCTGATTGCCAATAAATACACGCAACCGGCAAAACTTGCGATCAGTGGTGGCTCGAACGGCGGATTACTGGTTGGCGCTGTGCTCAATCAACGACCCGAATTGTTTAGCGCGGCACTTCCCGCTGTTGGGGTGATGGATATGCTCAGATTTCACAAATTCACGATTGGCTGGGGATGGACTTCTGATTACGGTTCAGCCGAAAACGCCGATGAATTTAAAGCCCTATTCGCGTATTCACCGCTTCACAATATTAAAAAAGGTGGCAAATATCCTGCGGTGTTAATTACCACGGCAGACCATGACGACCGTGTGGTTCCGGCTCATAGCTTCAAATACGCGGCAACGCTTCAAGAAGCTCAAGGCGGCGCGGCGCCTATTCTCATACGCATCGAAACCAAAGCGGGACACGGCGCGGGTAAGCCAACAACAAAAATCATCGAAGAGCAAGCAGATATTTATGGGTTTTTAGTTAAGAATTTAGGTGTAAAATAAATACGTCTAAGGCAGACATAAAGAAAGAACCGAGAGTGAATTCGACAAAGGGTAGACTGATACAGTTACTTTCTGCTACCGCCTACAATTATTATCCACCTCGAATTAAGTATCGTTATGCTGTATTCATTGAAGATTGCGAGCCGTAAGTGAGTGTTACCTACGGCTCGCAGCTTGTATCCCGGTAAAAACATTCAAAGAATATTTTTTAACGGTTTCTTCGATTTCTCTTATTGCGGTGACGCTGAACCACATAGCCTGTTCCGGCTCCGGCTCCGGCTCCAATTAATGCGCCTTTCTTGCCGCCAATTAAAGCGCCTCCTACGGCTCCGACTACGCCGCCGACAATCGCGCCCTTCTTTTTGCTGTGATGATGTCTATAACTCCTTCTATGTGCAGAAGAGTCTACAGCAGCCGTTAAAATTATAAAAATAACCACCAAAAAAATTGAAATTATGTTTCTTTTTCGTACAATCTGTATCACAGTGATACCTCCTAAGAGAGTTAAATTCGATTCACATCATTGTAGATACAAAGCCTATGCCATGAAAGAATAAAAGTTGTGAGCAAAAAATGAAATTAACTTGAAGGTATTATTTTGAGGGTTTTTCACCGCAGACTTTTGAGGACAGTAGGATAGAGCGATTTTAAATGCTGCCCACTGCTTACAGCCTACTGCTTACTTCTCTTTTTTACTCTCGCCCGACACCGAGCGCGTCGGCAACCCGATTGATATAGTTAAACCATGATGCAATCAAAGTGATTTGCAAAATTGCTTTATCGTCAAAACCGACTTCATGTAAAAGTTCATGATCTTTTCGAGTGATTTGTGTTGCATCCTTAGTCAACTTCACAACAAAATCAAGCATGACTTTATCCTGCTGTGTGAGATTTGCCTTCGTATAATCATCACACAAGGATTGAACTAAATCTGTATCTAAAGTGACCCGACGCAGAAACTCTGCGTGCGATTCAATTCAGTAATGGCAACGGTTGGTGACCGAAACCATGGTTGCAATCATCTCGTGCTGACTGCGTGTCAGTGGAAGTTCAGGAGACATCAAAACGCCGAATGTGGAGAAGGCATGGAAGAGTGCGCCTGGTATGAGGCTATGTGAAGCGACGATACCTGAAGTTCCATCATCTGATGTTGGATGAACTGGCGAAGCATACTCTATCGGATAGAGACCGCTTTGGCTTTCTAAGGCATGCTGCAACTCTTCGTTAGCTTCTGATAAAGCAATCGGCTTAATCCAGGTCATGATTTCCCCTTTTATTAAACAGTAAACTGATTGAAAATGTAATGAACCTCAATGTTTGCGAAAGAACAGATAATAAACAGGAGCCCCGAGCGCAACGACTGCAACGCCTGAAAACGCCTGGAGCGGATTATTCGCAGCAAGCAAAAAAAGCAAAACTATAGCGAGCGTTAAAAAAACCAAAGGAGGTAAGGGATAACCCGGAGTCAGGAAAACTTCGCCTCCCTGAGGTTTCCTTCTCAACTTGAATATTGCTGCTACGGTGAGCGCAATGAACACAACTGTTATGAATACGAAATAGGCGACAATCTGATTGAAGGTGCCAATCCCAACAAGCAAACAAGCAAGCAACGCCTGTAAAGCGATCGCACGAGTAGGGGTAGCGAATCGTGGGTGAACGGTTGCGACTGATCTCAAGAAAACACCGTCTCGCGCCATCGCGTAATAGACGCGCGGTGCCGTAATCATTACCGCAAGCAGACTCCCCAGAACGGAAATGATGACGATACCGGAAAAGATTTGTCCGCCCGCCCGCCCAAACAATACCTCTCCGGCTTGAGCGGCAAAAGTTTCGCCGGAAGTTGCATGTTCAATTGGCACTAAGTAAATGAACACAGCGCTGGTCACAATATAAACGACGGTAACGATGCTTACTCCATAAGCTAACGCTCGAGGCAGTGTGCGAGCCGGTTCGCGCACTTCGCCAGCGAGTTTGCTCACATCCCACCAGCCGCCGAATGAAAAGAAGGCCGCAACCATCCCGCCTGCAAGCGCCCCGAATAGCGGCGCTGATCCAACGTGTTGGGTTGTGAATGGAATGAAATTCGACCAATTGCCTAGTCGCATTCCGAAGCCCCATAAAACAATTACTGCAAGCAAACCAAGTTTGAGGACCGTAAGCAATCGCATGAGCCAGGCGCCGACCTGTAAGCCTAAAATATTGGCAAGAGCCAGTATGAGAATGACTGCAATGGCAAGAGCCTTTGCTGCAAGCGGCGAAAGCGTGATGGTATAGCCCACATAACTGGTCAGTCCTGTGGCGAGCGCCGCGCTGATACCTGGATCCATGACAAGAAAACACTTCCATCCATAAAGAAATGCCAGCCCTGAACCATAACCTTCACGCAGATAAACATAACCACCACCTGCCGATGGAAATCGCGCTGCCAGTTCGCCATAACAGAGCGCACCACTGAAAGCCATGCCTCCCATCACTAACCAGATAATCAATATCCATAATGGAGAGCCAAGCGATTTCGCCATATCAGCCGGGGTTAGAAAGATACCAACCGCTATGACTTCTCCGACAAGCAGAGCCACAGCCGTAGCTAGCCCGAGCTGCCGTTTTAATCCATTTTGTTCTCGTTCTGTGTCTGTCACAATATATCTAATAGAGTCCT
>JANMSG010000527.1:0-8503 GCA_031389065.1 Acidobacteriota bacterium
TTGAAACCTAAGTACGGTGAGGTTTATGTAGGGGCAGGGCGTGTCCCTGCCCGAATCGCACGCTGTACGATGATGATCATTTGCCTGCAGCAAAAACGGGCAGGGACAAGCCCTGCCCCTACTCGTTTTCTTCCATTTCTACAACCTCAGCAAAATTAGGTTCCAATGTACTAAGTACACTGAGGTTTTTCGTAGCGGTAGGGCAAATCCCTGTCCGGATCATGCTGCTGCGCGATGATGGTCATTTTGCGGCGCAAAATCCGGGCAGGAATTTGCCCTGCTCCTACTTCTAAAATATCAAGTAACTCACTTTTCAATGTAGTTATGCTTCGTCCTCAACCAAGACTTGCCACGGTTTTGCAATGACTGTTCTCATCAGCAAAACCAAGAACTGATTCCTCATTAATGTTCAGTTCTTACAACCTTGGCACAGCAGGCTTGTTCGGTTTATCCCAGGCATGTGCCCCTTTCACTTTCAGCTTTCGTTTGTAAACTTTGTCGCCGCAAGTAGCAAAAATCGTGTCAAAGTTTTCACCACCAAAACATAGGTTCGAGACTTTGCCATTCGGGGTTGGAAGAATGCACTGCACCCTTCCCGTCTGGTCGCAGACCTGAATGCCTAAAGAAGTTGCGACATACAGCCTTCCATCGCGATCAACTCGAATGCCGTCGGCATTGCTCTGGTCGGCGCTATCCGGTATGTGCAGCCAGTAGTAGCGCTGCTTGGATTGTAGCGACCCATCAGGTTGTATGACATAACTGTAGATCCAGTGCGACCGGTAATCGGTTACATAGAGCAACGTCTGGTCTGGTGATAGCGTGATGCCATTGGCGAATTTCAAGCCTGTATCCACAACCATCTTTTCGCCGTTCGGCTTGATGAGCCATACCTTGCTGGGGTCGTTAGTGTTGTTCGACGGCGGATTGGTGACATAGATATTTCCATTATGAGCGATAGCAATGTCATTGCCAGCAAAACCTTCGGCAATGAGTGTCTCCTTTTCGTTCGCGTCGTATGCGATCAACTTATCGCCCGATACCACATAGAGCTTTCCATCTGGTCCAAAGGTCTGCCCATCTCTCTTTTTTGAATTCGCAATGACCTCGCTCAGCTTACCATCAAGTCCAACTTTGTAGGTTTTGCCAATACTCACATCATTGTAAAATACTTCGCCTTTTGCGTTGACCGCAGCACCTTCTGTAAATCTGTAGCCTTCGCCAACCAGTTGCCAGTTCTCGTTGGGCGCAAGAATCGCCTCGAGCGTGGCGTTCTTTGATTGCCCTGTCTTCACGGGCTGTGGCCAGTCCTTCCATAGCCAACGCATAGCGTCCGGGAAAATGGCAGTCGCGTGTCTGCCGTTGTGCGCTCCATCGCCCCATACGTGTTGCACTTCGTACCCTGCGAAGGTGAGGGAGCGTTCCATTGTCTGGTTCGCCATCCACCAATCACCTGCGTATATGTTGAGGTCGTTTAAGCCATCTTGCAAAAATATGCGAATTGGCTTAGGTTCATATTTGCGTATGAGCGTATGGTAACGGTCGCCGCCGCGCAATCCTACATAAGTGCCAATTGCACTGAAGACGCGAGAGAAAGCCTCCGGTCGCTCCCAGGCAGCCGTAAAGGCGCAGATTGCGCCGCTACTTGCGCCACCGATCGCTCGGTCATTGCCGTTCTTAGAGAGCCTTATAACGCGCCCGTCAGAAGTCTTCTTGCTCTCAACTTCGGGCAAGAGTTCGTCGAGCAGGAATCGGACGTAGTTGTCGCCAAGCCCATCGTATTCGTAACTGCGATTGAAGCGGTCGTTGGCAGCGTTGCTGTCCGTAGCCATCACTCGCCCGTGCATCACGAACACACCAATGGTGATCGGCATCTCTTTTTTGTGTATCAAATTGTCGAAGACTGTCGAAGCTTCATATTGGAGGCCATCCTGATTCACGTAGACACAGGCAGGCTGGTCTGGTTTGTATTGCGCTGGGATATAAATCCAGTACTCGCGGGCTGTGCCTGGAAAAATCTTCGACTTATCAAAGCTGAACTTGAGTGTTTCACCTTTCGGCACACCTGGCTGAGCCATCGAATCAGGGCCAGGTTTATAGTCGGTTGTGGTCTGGGCTGAAACGGATAAAAGCAAAATGAATGAAAGCATCAGCGAGACGAATGCGCGCATCGGTTTACTAGCGTTTTGTATAATCATACTTGGCTCCAATTGAACAGGTTGTCAGAAATTCTGAAACGAAACTGAGTTTGTAAAATAGGTTTCAATTTCCACCTACGCGGCTTATCTGGTTTTGAAAATCGTAACGATTGGACTCCGACGCGCAGATGAACTCTTGTACAGCGTTTGCTAGCCTTCCTTTTGGCTCATCAGAATGATCAGCTATCAGGTAGGCGGCGCAATCATACGCCTCTACATTATCAGCTATCAAGCGCCAGTGAAGAAAAACTTGCTCGCCTTTCTAAAGCTGGAAACCTAATTGGACAGCCGTGATTCCGCCATCAATAACAAATACAGCTCCCGTTGCAAAAGAAGATTCATCGGAAGCCAAAAACAAGGCGGCGTTAGCAATCTCCGCAGGTTTTCCCAACCGACCTAAGGGATACAGCCTACTGAGCCTGCTCACAATATCAGGGTCCTTTTCAATCGTTGTTTGCCAGATCTCCGTGACGATGGTGCCTGGGCATATACAATTGATGCGAATAGCGTCTTTCCCGACTTCGCCACAAAGCGAGCGTGACATCCCTATTACGCCAGCCTTAACCCCGCTATAGACGTGGTCATTGGCAAACCCCATCAAAGCATTAACTGAGGAGATATTGACGATACTCCCGCCGCCGATTGCGCGCATATGTGGAATCACTGCCTGCATGGTTAGCCAGGTTGCCTGCATACCGATTTCGACAATCTCTTGCCAACGATTTTCCTGAATCACCTGTTGTGCACAGATCGCTGCATTTACCAGAACCTGCGGACGACCAAAGGTTGTGATGGTCATCTCCAGGAGCCTTGCGACCTCTTTTTCTTGAGTGACATCTGCCCGAACGAATAGGGCATGCCCTCCGGCTTCCGTGATTTCTTGAACCGTCTCGCGCCCGCAAGCCTCGTCAATATCGTCAACAACAACACTGGCTCCTTCGACTGCAAAGCGGATTGCCGTCGCTCGTCCGATGCCGCTACCGGCTCCTGTAATGATTGCCACTTTTTTCTCAAGACGCATGGATCCTCATATGATAGTAGCCTTCCATCATCACTCTTCAAGTTGCCCTCAAGACGGATTCTCCTGATGATGCGGTCTCATCGGGAAGCGGTTCTCGGCAGTTGATTCAGTGACAAGATGCCGACCTTACTTCTTCGCTGGCTCGGCAAGCCTGCCGTCTCTCTTACCTTCCCACTTCACGAACATAATGCACTCATCGGTCAGACAAGAGCCGGCGTGCGCCAGATTGCCGGGTTGGAACCAGTAACTTCCAGGACCCAGCGGCTTTGCGGTCGCTTCCTGCTCTCCTTCTTCCCAGTGCTTCATCGTTCCTTGAACCAGCACCAGGTGGTAGTCCGATGTGTGAATGTGAAGGGGGTTGCTGCCCTTCTTGAACTTGAGCAGCATAGCCGATGGCCCTTTTGTCGGATCGCCCCACAACACTGCCTGTTGAGCCCCATCGGGTTGAGTAGGATCAACAGGGACGAACTTGGCATCTTGAAACGGCGTGACGACCATCTGCTTTTTCGTGTTTCGTTGTTGTGCGTTTGCATATACATTGAATCCCAAAACCGCAATTAATGCGATTTTCCAAAGACTTTTTTGCTTCATACTTTTACGCCTCACTCCCAAAAAGTTTATTTTCTGCTGACAGTATTTTCTTCACTTTCACTAAACTTGCAAGCGCCCAATATCTAAATTGACGCGGCGGGTTGTAGGACGTGCAACTCGCCAACCCCAATCAACTGAAATCCACAGACCGCGCTCTCGTCGGAAGAAGTGGTAGGCGATTTTCGAAAGGCGAATCGCGTGCTGCTCTCATTTTGCTTTCGCGGTTAGCTCGTTTCGAGTCCCGCTGTGAAGTCTTCGCTGTTAGCGCGTTACGACTGACGGCCTGAAATTGGCTCTGGCAGCCCGTTTCAAGTCACGGCGTTTTTGCTATCTAAAGAATGGAATGACTGGGTGTGCGAGCTTCGCTTAGGGTGTTCCGGTCAGAGAGTTTCTCAAGCAATACCCGACTTGCAATACTTACGGTTGCCTCTTCCCTTCCCAACTCGCGGGCTCTATCTCGATCTTTGAAAATAACTCTTTGCCCAGCAGGTTTTGCAGCAGTTGATCTATCGTTGAAGCGTTGGGAACATAGATGAAGGGTCGTCTTGGGTAGATTCGATCATTTACCCACCACTCATTCCATCCGGTGCAGGTTTTGATAAACATCTCGGCAAACTTAGCCTCTTTTGCCAGAGGATAGGTTGCTTCAAGTTCCAAACAACCATTCAAACAGATATCAACATACGACTGCACAATTGGCAATTTCGGCGTGGCTGGGCGTTCTTTGGTGTTGGCATAAAACCATATGTCACCCTGCGGAGCCGACGTAGTTCCATCAAGCATAGTGATATTGGCTGGGTCAATTTTTTCACGCTTATATCCGGTTTCGCGTTGATCGTAAGCTTTGAGCCCTTGTTCAGTTATTGAAAAGATGACCCCATTGCAGGTGAAGCCCTCAGCTAAAACCGCGCCAAGATAAGTAGTGCTGAATCCCGGAGAATCTGTGCTGTCAAACCAGCCTCGCTTGATGCCTTTGACGATGGCTGGCGAGGCATAAAGAGCCGAAGGCCAAGTCCTCGCTCTCGACAAAGACTCAACCAGAGAACCATAACCGAAGATAAACTGGGGTACGCTGGACATGATTTTTCCTCCTTCGATGAATTCGCTTTAGCGTGCCTGAATGGATCAGGCGGCTTTGTTCAATCACATAAATAGATATGCTTCTATCTGGTCTGTTTAAGTATGCGGCAAAATAAACTGTTTAACCGTTCATTTCAGTTTGCAATAAACTTTACGAAAGCAACGCAATCATACGCCTACAGATTTAGAGATTCAAGTTGGCTAGTTAAGCCTTCTTGAAGGTCGTGCGATAGTTTTCACTTTTATAAATATGCTCTTTTTTAACGCTTTGTTTTGCCAGCTGACCGTCAAGCCTTTATATTCCTTTTTGACAATGAGCAAACGCGCGAACCATATGTCCATAAAATCTCTCGCAAAATTCGAAAAGAATCAGAAAGCTTCAGAGTCGAGCCCCACCGCTTATCCATTCACTGCGATCGTCGGGCAGGAAGAGATGAAACTCGCTCTTATCTTGAGTGTCATAGACGCGCACATCGGTGGCGTGATAATTATGGGGCATCGCGGTACGGGGAAATCTACAGCCGTTCGCGCGCTCGCCGATTTGCTCCCGCCAATCAAAAAAGTGAAAGACTGTTTGTATGGCTGCGATCCTGACCGTGCCAATGAACTTTGCAACGATTGCCTCTCGCGTTTCACAAGCGAAGGAAAGTTCGCGATTGAAAAAAGCCATGTGCCTGTGGTTGATTTGCCTTTGGGTGCAACCGAAGACCGTTTGTGCGGAACGCTGGATATTGAACGCGCTCTGGTCGAAGGCGTGAAGGCTTTCGAAGCGGGCTTGCTGGCACGCGCCAATCGCGGCTTTCTCTATATTGATGAAGTGAATCTACTCGAAGATCATCTGGTAGATGTTTTGCTTGATGCAGCCGCCAGCGGACGCAATATTGTTGAACGTGAAGGCATCTCTGTCAGTCATCCTGCGCGGTTTGTTCTCGTCGGTTCAGGCAATCCTGAAGAAGGCGAGTTGCGACCGCAAATGCTTGATCGCTTCGGATTATTCACACAAATAACTACGATTTCAAATGTAGACCAGCGCGTCGAAATCATCATTCGCCGTGAACAATTTGAGCGCGACCCTGCAAGTTTTTTAGCAGAGGCACAAGCGGAACAAAACAAATTGAGAGCTCTAATCATCCGTTCGAAAAAGAGGCTCGCGCACATAAAACTTCAACGCCAACAGTTGCACCTGATTGCAAGTTTGTGTGTAGAGTTAGAGATTGATGGTCATCGCGGCGAATTGACGATTGCCCGAGCGAGTCGTGCCCTCGCGGCTTTTGCAGGTCGCAAGGAAGTTTCAAATGAAGACATACGCCGCGTTGCCATAATGTCTTTGCGTCATCGCCTTCGCAAAGACCCGCTCGAAAAAATTGATTCGGGCGTTCGCATCGTTCAAGCTTTGGAATCGATCTTTTAATACGAGCGGAATTAAAAGTGATTTACCTCGATGAAATGAGACCAAACACATAAAAAGAGATGCTACATAACCAGGCTAAAATTTGTGCTGTCATCACCGAAGAAAGCGTTGCAGGGGCACGCCGGGCAATCCTTCGCGCTGCCGACGAAGCCGATATAATAGAAGTGCGACTTGATTACTTACGCGATTTCGATTTCACACGCTTTGAAAATCTTCGTGCGCTACTCGATGAAAATTCGCTCCCGGTAATTCTCACCTGCCGCGCCTTTGAGGAAGGCGGCCAACAAAAAATTGATAATTCGCTTCGCTTACCATTGTTGGTTGAGGGCGCGAAGAAATTCGCGGACTACTGCGACATCGAAGCGGCACATTACAACGAAGCGGTAAAGCTTTCCCCTGATTTGACAAAGCTCATCGTCTCATACCATAACTTTGAAGAAACACCTGCGAATCTCTCTGAGATTTATGAGCGCCTAAAGGCTTTGCCCGCGGCTATTCACAAAATTTCTACACTTGCGAATTGTTTGACCGACACACTTGCTACGTTTCAAATATTGGAACGCAGCGAAAAAGATGGGCGAACAATGATTGCCATCGCGATGAATAGCACGGGCACGATCACTAGATTGTTAGGAACTTCGCGCGGCAGTTTTTTAACATATGGTTCACTCTCTGATGGAAAAACGAGCGCGCCCGGTCAATTCTCTTGCAGGGAACTCAGAGACATTTATCGAATTAACCAACTCACACGCGATACCCAAATCACAGGCATAATCGGCAATCCTGTCAGTCATTCGGCATCGCCCAATATGCACAATGCGGCATTCCGAGCGCTCAACTTAGATTTCGTATACCTGCCAATCGAAGTTAAAGAAGTCGCGGAATTTTTCAAACGATTTGTGAGACCTGAATGCCGCGAGATGAAGTGGAAGCTGCGCGGTTTGAGCGTGACGATTCCGCACAAAGTTGAGGTGATGCCCTGGCTTGATGAGATTGATAAAACGGCTGCGAAAATTGGCGCGGTGAATACAATTGTGATTGATGACGCGAAAATCAAAGGCTATAACACAGACGCGCAGGGGGCAATTGAACCACTCGAAAAAGTCTGCAAGCTTGAAGGGAAAAGATGTGCCGTGATCGGCGCAGGCGGCGCGGCGCGAGCCGTCATTTATGGCTTGTTGGAACGCGGCGCATCCGTTTCCGTCTTTGCTAGGGATATAAATAAAGCTCGTGAACTTGCTGATGATTTCGATGTCGAACTTTTAGCAATCGAATCTATTTCAAATTACCAGGCAGATATTCTTGTCAACACAACGCCTATCGGAATGCATGGTCACAGCGAAATGCAGAGCGTTGTTCCTCAAGCGTTCCTGAAAAACTTCCCATTCGTCTATGATTTGGTTTACAACCCTCTCGAAACACGACTCCTCAAAGAAGCCCGCGAAGCTGGCTGCACTACGATTAGTGGTTTGGATATGCTGATCGCTCAAGCGCGCCTGCAATTTGAATTATGGACAGGTCAAAAACCTATTGCTGAAATGATGCGCGATGCCGCAATGAAAAAACTCTTCCCCCTCGGCTAAAACAATGCGAGACCTAAAAATACCCTTTTCAATTGAGTACAGTTAGAGGGCATATTCACCGCAAATTTGACGAGGACTCATCGCCCACAGTGATATTCCGCAGTCGCTTACCGGAACATTTATAGATTTTTTTTTAATCTTGCTTGACAGGTGAAAAATTTAGAATTATTCTAATTCTTGGTTATGGGATTAAACAAAAAATTTTCCGGCAAACAATCTGAAGAGATGGAGTCGGCGCTTACGCGTCAACGCAAAGTTGTACTTCAAGTTGTACAAGCTAGCGAAGACCATCTGACAGCAAATGAAGTCCTTGATGCGGCGCGAAAAGTTATGCCAACCATCAGTCAAGCCACTGTCTATAACTCGCTTCGCTATTTGAAAGAGGCAGAGGTAATTCGCGAAATAACTTTTGGCAATGCTGCAAGCCGATATGACAGAGAGACCTGTCGCCACGACCATGCGGTGTGTAAAGCTTGTGGCAAGCTTGTAGATTTCGATTTACCTGAAACCGCAGAACTCATAAAAAGTGCGGCTCGTCGTTCGCGCTTTAAGCCGGAGTCTATCCATCTGACTCAGATAGGGCTTTGTCCTGATTGCCGCACGGATTAAAGCGGCTCAACAT
>JANMSG010000804.1:0-7767 GCA_031389065.1 Acidobacteriota bacterium
AGAAAGAGTTCTTCTTAGCTTCTCGAATCCCTCCCGCTATGTAAACATCCCCATGATCAGGCTGTGTATCATTTCGTAGTGATACTAAGTAAATCGGTGAATCTGTTTCAAAATTACCGCTTGTATCTATCGTTACTTTTACGCATTTTGTAAGTTCACCTTTTATATCTTTACTATATTTGTCAATTTCCACCTCGGTTGAATTTTGCAAATCAAATTTAGTACCTGTTCGAACGCGATACAAAAGACCATCAGTAGATTGCTCTAGCTGTTTTAATATATCTAAAGATTTGTCTCTATACTTTTGTGCTTCAACCGCCGAACCCTCTGCTTGCTCTTTTAACTTTTCAGCTTCTTTGGTTAGCTTTGTTATAGCTTCAGCACTTAATGCAACCCGTATTTGTTTAGGGATTTCGACCCAAGTTGTCCATCCAAAAAAACCAAGGATAACTACAACTATTAGTAATAAAGCGCCACTATATGCTTGAGTATATGTTTTGATACGATCTTTTAATTTTTCTAACGCAATAACTCTTGAGGCAATTGTTTTTTCATCTGTTTGATCTAGAACCTGTTTTTCAATTATTTCAAATCTTGAGGTTACTACTTTTGTTTGATCTAGAACCTGTTTTTCAATTGCTTCAAATTTTGAGGTTATTACTTTTTCGTTATCTTCTCCCACTTTTTATCTCCTTGTTAAGTGTTTTGAAAAGACTACTGATGAATCATTTGCCAGACTCTTTCAGGTCTGAGCGGCATATCGAGGTGGCGAATACCGTAAAATGAAAGCGTGTTATCAAGCGCGATTAGAGGCAATGGTTTCTTTCCGTTTAGTTTTTCGCTTTTTGGGAACCAACGGAATCAGACACCGCAGAGCCTTATTCACAGATTCTGAGTCAGGGAAATACTCGCGTACATCGCGCTCCAACATCACCGCGCCGTCTTCAAGAGTGAAATGCTGCACGATGGTCGAGCCGTCATTTTGGTGGATCGTCACCGTGTGTCCTTTGCGATAGGCTTTATAATGCTTGCCGCGAACGCCGCCTCTGAAATCATATTCGGGCAGCATTTCATCAACATCTTCTGCTGTTTTTTTAAGATCTTTCTTCTTCATATATTTTCCGCTCCCAGTCAGATGCCTTGCGACAACTGATGAGTCGAATTCGATCTCCTCGTTGCGTATAAACGACCACCAAGATTCGTCCCTTTGAAGAATTTCCTATGTCAACAAATCGTTCTTCAATAATCGAATGCTTAGGGTCATCTATTGTGATAGTGAACGGGTCGTCAAAAACTGTTTTCGCCTCATCAAAACTGATTTTGTGATGTTTGAAATTAGCTTTGGCTTTATCTTCATCCCATTCAAAATTCAATTCCATTACGATTAACCAAACAATTATCAACTTCTTTGCTTACGCTTATCAACAGCGAATCAGGCATCAACCTTGAGAGATCATCTTCCAGACTCTTTCCGGTCTAAGCGGCATATCAAGATGGCGCACGCCATAAGGCGATAATGCGTCAACCACTGCGCTCACCACAGCTGGAGTTGCGCCGATCGTTCCGGCTTCCCCCACGCCTTTGACGCCCATAGGATTTACCGGCGAAGGTGTTTCCGTTCTATCTAATTCCAGATGCGGAATCATCGCCGCTTTCGGCAGAGCATAATCCATCAAAGTTCCTGTGAGTAATTGACCTTGCTCGTCATAAATAACTTCTTCATAGAGAGCCTGCCCAATAGCCTGTACGATGCCGCCGTGAATCTGCCCTTCGACAATCATGGGATTGATGACTTTGCCGCAATCGTCAACGGCTACATATTTCACAATCTTTGTGTCGCCTGTCTCTTTGTCAATTTCAACAACACAGATATGCGTACCGAATGGGAAGGTGAAATTCGCAGGCTCGAAGAAATGTGTGGCAGACATTCCAGGCTCCATTCCGGGTGGCAGGTCTCTGGCGATGTGGGCCGCCAGCGCGATATCTTGAATAGAAATTTTCTTATCTTCGATATTCGGCTCCGGCAAGGCTCCGGCTGGCGCTTGCCCGACAGGAATATCCGGCTCAGGCACACTACCGCCCGCCGCTACTGCCGCCTTCGCCGCTTCTTTCGAGAATTTTCCTTCTTTGAAAACAACGCTTGAATGTTCTGCTTGAAGCAAATGCGCGGCTATCTTGGATGCTTTCTCTTTCAGTTTTTCAATCGCCATATACATAGCCGTGCCGCCGACTGCGAGACCGCGACTACCAAAGGTGCCTATGCCGTATTGAACGATCGCTGTGTCGCCATGAATTACCGTCACGTCTTCGAGCGCAACGCCCAATTCATCCGCAACGATTTGAGCGAATGTCGTCTCTTCGCCTTGCCCGTGCGGCGATATGCCTGTTAAGACGGTGACTTTGCCCGTCGGTTCGATTCTCACGGTGGCGCTTTCCCAACCACCGGCTGGCATCGCCTGCGAGGGTCCCAACGCACAAATCTCAACATAAGTAGAAACCCCTATGCCGATGATGCGACCTTCATCACGCGCTTTCTTTTGCATCTCGCGCAAGGCTGTGTAATCGGCTAGCTCTAATGCTTTATCGAGCGCGCCTTGATAATTGCCGCTGTCGTAAAACAATCCGGTTTTGGTCGCAAAAGGAAACTCATCGGGTTGCGGGAAATTCTTTCGCCGTACCTCAACGACATCCATGCCTAATTCGGCGGCGACTAAATCAACAGCCCGTTCGATCACGTAGGTCGCTTCCGGTCGACCCGCGCCGCGATAGGCATCCGTAGCCACTTTGTTGGTAAAGCAAGCCGTGATATTCATTTGAATGGCGGGGATTTTGTAACAGCCGGATAGCATCAAGCCGGTCAGCGTTGGAATCGCAGGCGTAAGCAATTGATGATACGCGCCCATGTCTGCAAAGACGTTGTAGCGCAATCCTGTAATCGTGCCGTCGTTATTGCAGGCGATTTCGATGTAGCCAGTTTGTCCGCGTCCGTGAATCGTTGCCTGCATATTTTCGCGCCGCGTTTCAATCCACTTAACAGGCTTGTTCAGTTGCATAGATATCCAACCAAGTAGCGCTTCTTCAGCATAGACATTGAGTTTTGAGCCGAAGCCGCCGCCTACTTCAGGCGTGATAACGCGCAATTTGTTTTCGGGGAAGCCAAGCATGATGGCAAGCTGTGTGCGCAGAAGATGCGGAATCTGCGTTGAAGACCAGATGGTCAATTCCTGTTCGCCGGGAAAGTAACGCGCCAACACACCGCGCGGCTCCATCGCAACGGGCGCAAGGCGTTGATGAACGACGCGCTGTTTGATAACGTGGTCAGCTTCTGCAAGAGCCGTTTCGATGTCACCTTCGCCGGAGGTTAAGCGATACGCGATGTTGTCGCCATATTCTTCATAAACCAACGCGCTGCCTTCTTTTGCAGCTTCTTCCACATCAACGACGACCGGCAGTTCTTCGTAATCAAGCATGATCAAATCAATCGCGTCACGCGCAGCATACTTGTCCGTAGCAACCACAGCGGCAATGGGTTGACCGACAAAGACCACATGGTCTTTTGCCAGCACTCGATAGTCAGGCACTTTCAAATCGGGCAAGGCTCCGGCGCAGGGCACGGGACCAATTTTGTCTGCCGCATCTTTGCCTGTGTAGATGGCGACGACGCCTGGCGCAGCAAGAGCTTCGCTTGTGTCAATGTTTGTGATTCGAGCATGCGCATACATTGAGCGCAAGAACGCTACATGGAGCGTGTCCGGCAATTTAATGTCATCAACATAATGCCCAATGCCTTGAATCAAGCGCGGGTCTTCGGTGCGTTTTATTCTTTGTCCGACAAGGTTAGCCATAAACCCTCCATTATGGAGATATCAGATATCAGATGTCGGATATTAGTACATGAAAACGTGAAACTGGCTATCAGAGCCGATTTCAAGCCATTGCTAATATCTGCCATCTGGCACCTGGCATCTATTAATCGCCACTTGCAGCTTTTGTATTAATTTTTCCAGCAGCGTATTTTACTGCTTCGACAATATTTTGATAGCCTGTGCAGCGGCATAGATTGCCTTCTAGTCCGTGGCGTATCTCTTCGTCACTGGCTTTTGGATTGCGCTCTAAAATCTGTGCGGCCGCGACAATCATACCCGGTGTGCAATAGCCACATTGCAAGCCGTGACATTCCCAAAAGCCTTCCTGCATGGGATGAAGTACGCCGTTTGCCGCGAGTCCTTCGATAGTCGTAACCGATGAACCATCTGCTTGAATAGCTAAGATGGTGCAGGATTTTACGGCTTGTCCGTCAAGCATTACCGTACAGGCGCCGCAGATAGAAGTTTCACAACCGACGTGTGTGCCGGTTAGCCCAAGATCATCACGCAGGTAATGAACCAACAATAAGCGCGGCTCAATTTCATTGGTGTAGGTTGTGCCGTTGACGTTGATGCTGACAGCCTTTTTCATAAAAGCCACCTCTGGTATTTTGGATTTCAAATGGAAATGGTCTAAAAAAGCGAGCGAAACTTTTATACATCTTGATTGAATTTGTTACAACCGAAAACGTGTAAAAATTTATTGCAATATTATCGCGCGTTCTTCTTTTATTAAGGTTGGTGCATACGCAACTTTCGCGTTGAATGTGAAGGACACGTTTTTATTTTCTCGCGCATTGATCGTTACCTCAATGGTTTGATCGCCAAACACTTCGTGCCTGGCTGCAAGGATATATTTACCAGGCGGCAAGCCTTCGATTTTGAAGGAGCCATCTTTTCCGGTTACGGCGAAAAAAGGATGAGTGAAAACGCTGACGTAGGCAATCATCCAGGGGTGCTGGTTGCATTTTACAGGAATGAACATCTCTGGTCTTGCGAATCTTTTGTCTATAGGTTCTCCACCCATCACTTGAATTTGATTCCACTCCACATTATTTCTCGGCGAAGGATGAAGGTTGTGTGTCGTTGGGTCACTGTTTAAAAACTTCAAAGTTTGACCGGCTTGTATACCCAAGACTCGCGGAACGAATACACATCGCTTTTGATCCACCAGAACCACTGAAGATGGCGTTTCAAATCTATAGTTGCTCAATACTTCACCGCCGCTTATGTAAACCATCACATTGGCAAGCATTCCATTGGTGACAACAACATTTTCAATTCTCGATGTAGAATTTATCTTTGAGCAGTTGCTATCTTGACCCATATCAATCCGCCGACGTTGCGAGGGGGTGCCTTTGAAAGTGATTTTGCCAGAAATGATTCCTTCATTTCCTACAGGCTTGAAAACCTCGTTGATTTTTTGCGCCTCCACAACCGGCGATGAAGCCTGTATGGCTGTGAGCATTAGCATAAAGGTTTGTGTGAATAAAATGTATTTCGGCTTATTACAATTCAGTTTCATTTTGGCATTCATAGCTAACCTCGTTTTTCTGGCTTTTTCATTTCATTTTGCAACGAGCTGACAGAATAGCAATTCTCTGTGCCGAAATCGTTTTTACGATTAAGGAAACAGCGACGGAGTATTAATTTATATATAATCAGGAAAGCGCACACCTAAATCATTCATCAAAGCTGTCAAGCTGACGCTTCGTATGCCTGCTAACTCGGTTAAAATTTCGACCCGTTTGTTGTGCGCTTCTTTTGCTTTTTCGAGCCACACAGTCAGTTCATTTTGTTCTTTAGGGGATAGCGTTCCTGCATCGCGTTTCGAAATCAATGCAGACAATGGTTCTTGAATTTCTGTCGGCAACCAGTTGTTGATTTTTTCAATGAGTTCTGACTCATCCGCAGGCAAGCGTTTAACCAGGCGCTGTTGTCTGAGTTCTTTCAAGCGGTTGATGAGTTCTTCCAGTTGCGAGAGTTTCAATTGCTCTGCCGAATTTAACAAGCCTTCGATTATTTGATTTGCTTCGTTTTGACTCATGCTCCCTCCTGCAAAAATCACTCTTAAATTATTCTGCGCGTTCTTTCCGTTTCGCTTCATCCCAATAGTGGTTCATTTCTATGTGATCGGAATCGGCGGGTTTGCGTCCATGATCGCGCAGCCGGTCTTCGATGTAACGAAAGCGGCGTCGGAATTTTCGGTTTGATGATTTCAGGGCGCTTTCAGGATCAACGCCTAAGAGTCGCGCTACATTTACAGCGACAAAAAGCAAATCGCCGACTTCGTCGCTAATGCGTTGATGATTGGTCGCATCTTGTTCGATCTCGTGCTTCAACTCGTTGACTTCTTCATCGAGTTTATCGAGCACCTCACCAACATTGGGCCAGTCGAAATCTACGCGAGAAACCTTCGTCGTCATCTGGAAAGCTTCCATCATTGCGGGAAGATTTTTTGAAACACTATCAAGCATAGAGTTGTCTTGATCAGGCTTTTTGCCTTTGGCAATCAGTTCTGCTTCTTTGATGGCTTCCCAATTGCGAAGCACTTCACCTGTGGTTTCAGATTTGTCATCACCAAAAACGTGTGGGTGACGTGTAATCATTTTTGACGAAACTCGATCAATCACATCTGCAACCGTGAAGCGATTCTCTTCAAACGAAATCTGCGTATGGAAAACCACTTGCAACAAAAGGTCTCCGAGTTCGCCGGTTAATTCCTCATCATCGCTTTCATCTATGGCTTCGATGACCTCGTAGGCCTCTTCGATTAACATAGGCTTGAGGCTTTCGTGCGTCTGCTCTCTGTCCCAAGGGCAACCGCCCGGCGCACGTAGTCGCGCGATTAACTCAATCAACTGTGTAAACTTCTCTCCACCTTCTTTACTCGATGTATTGTGCATAGCTGGAATGTAGCGAAGGCGGTTGGAAAAGGCAAAAGGAGAACGTGAATAGTGAATAGTGAATAGTGAATAACGAATAGTGATAATGCTCAGGTTATCCAGCTTTTGCTTTGATTGAATGTAAATTGAAAACAACGAATATTGCAGAAACTATTCACTATTCACTATTCACTATTCACTTTTACACCTAGCCTTGTTAGCATGAGCATTTTTAAGAAGGACTAATTTCAAATCTGTATACGAAAGGATTTGACGAAAAAGATATGACAGACGAAAAAGATCATGGATTTAAAGTTGCCGATAAACGCAGGTATAACCCCGATGGAACGCCTCGCGAATCATTTGTTGAAGAACAGCCTAAAATTGAAACAACAGAACCAGCCGATGCCGCCAATCTTGCGGATCAGAGCACCGACAATGTCGATGTTGGAGAAGCTACGGTCGCGGAAAGCAGCATCGAAGGTGCAGGTGCTAACACCGCGAGTAATGCGGATAATGTTGTCAATTTTCCGGGAGCCAATATTAAACCCTCACCTGTAGAAGAGAACCCGGAGGAGAATGCTCCCAAGCCTATGGCTGCGAAAGCTGCCGCTGCAAGCGCCGTTTCATCGCAACATGCTGCTTCTCAACAAGCGCAACAATCGGCGCAACAAGCGGCGATTGAAAACGCTTATAATCAAGCGTCCGACAGTGCCGCGTCGCGTATGCCGCAAGCCTCTTTTTTGAGTTTGCTCAATATGCTGGGCGTTGAAGCAGCGATGCATCTTGGCTTGATGGAAATGCAGGAAGGACAACGAACCCCCGTTGATTTAGAATCCGCGCGCCATATGATTGACATGATTGCAATGTTGAAAGAGAAGACAAATGGCAATCTCACGACAGAAGAAGAGACTTTGCTTGAAAATGTTCTTGCCGATTTGCGTATGCAATATGTTGCTCTTTCGAGAAAGGCGTGATTCCAACAGTAGGCAGTAAGCAGTAGGCAGTAAGCAGTA
>JANMSG010000915.1:0-7497 GCA_031389065.1 Acidobacteriota bacterium
GCAAGAAACGACCCAAATTATGTTTTGCTCACTTCCGTAAGTCCTTTGAAATCATTGAGCCTATTTTTACTCCCTGACTTTTAAAACAGCTTCTTAGAACATCAACGTAATCATCCACATCCACCAGCACGGGAAAGTAACGGCCTTCCGATGAGGAAGCGTTATCTAAGGCAATCTTCAATTGGCGTAATTCGGAAGACTTTCCACAACCGACATGACCGGAAAATAGAAAATGTAAGCGACCTTTTGAGAGTGCCAGGTGTTTCATAAAGCGCGGCACTAAAGCATTGCTCCCACGCGCTGGAGTGCAATCAAAGTAGTCCTCAGCAGCCGGTTTGTAGGGGTCACATGAATTGTAAATATGGCTCAAAACATCCGCGCTCATTGATTGCTGTCTCCTAAAAGATTTTCAGCTAAAGATTAACACCAATTTTTTATTTAGCAGAAGCATTTTTCGTCTCCAACAGAAAGCGCGAGGGTTCAGACAGTGAACCCTCGCGCTTGAAAACAACACGATTCTATCAACGCTGCGCGTTACTTTTTGCGAGGCATCGGCGCAGGCATTGGCATAGGTGTTGAACTTGCTTTCGGGCCGTTGTAGTAATTCGGATACGCAGGCTTTTTATGTTTAGGTAAAGGATTTTTCTTGAGCGCAGCCATTGCCACTTCGACGGCTTTTTCGAGTTGCGCGTCTTTACCCGCGCGCCAGAGTTTCGGGTCCAAGTCAATTTCAACATCCGGCGCAGTGCCATAATTTTCAACATCCCACTCGCCTTGCAGATTATAGAAAGCAACACGAGGAGCAGTCACCTGTCCGCCATCGACGAAAACCGGATAATCGTAAATGCCTACGAGGCCCCCCCAGGTGCGCTTGCCAACCAGTTGACCGATGCCCGCTTTGCGGAAGTACCAGGGCATCAGGTCGCCGCCGCTTCCTGCAAACTCATTGATGATCATGACTTTCGGCCCGTAGATTGAACCAATAGGCGTTGTGAAATCCGCGCCTTCCCGCGTCGCCCAATAATTCATCAAAGGTCTTCGCATATAATCAATGATGTAATCTGCCGCCGTGCCGCCACCATTGAATCGCTCGTCAATCACTGCGCCCTGCTTGTCAATCTGCGCGAAGTAATAGCGATTGAAATTCGTATAGCCAGCGCCAGCCGTGTTCGGCAAATAGACATAAGCGAGTTTGCCGCCTGATAGTTCATCCACTTTGCGACGATTGCCTTCCATCCAGTCCAAATTTCTGAGGCCCCCTTCGTTGCCAACCGGCACAACCGTGACTTCGCGAGAGTTTGAACCATCGGCGTTGGGACCAACTTTAATCAATACCTGCTTGTTGGCTTTTGCTTCAAAGAAGCTATAAACATTGTCTGTCGAGCGCACTTCACGACCATTCACAGCGAGCAGATAATCGCCTACGTTGACGTTGACACCCGGTTGCGTGAGTGGCGCGCGCAGTTGCGGATTCCAGTTCTCGCCGTTGAATATTTTCGCAAAGCGATACCGCCCGTTGTCGATTTTGTAATCGCAACCGAGCAAGCCGCCCGGCACAAAGTTCGGTTGCGGCACATCGCCGCCGCCAGCGTTGTGATGACCGACGACCATGTTGCCGAGCATCTCTTGAAACAGATAGTTCAAGTCTGCGCGATGCGCTACGTCTTCAAGGAAAGGCTCGTACTTTTTCTCTGTCGCTTTGATGTCGAGTCCGTGAAATCCCGGGTCATAAAAGAAATCGCGCTGCACACGCCAGGCTTCTTTGTACATCTGCTTCCATTCGGCTTTTGGGTCCACATAAACTTCCATCTCGGTTATCTTCACAACGCCTTCGCCGGGCTTCATCGGTGTCATGGTTGGCGCGATGGTAAAACGTTGCGCGGGACCAAAACCTTGCCCGACAACCATCTTCTCGCCGTTTGCCGAAATCTCGAAAGCGGTCACGCCTTCCAGTAGTTTTTCAACTCGTCGCTTGTCTAAATCGAAGCGATGAAGGGTGACGCCCGGAACGGTTGCGCCGAGTGGATTTTCAGCCAAAAAGACGGCGCCTGATTTGCCCACGCTCATCCCTGCATAGTTGCGTGCCGGAATCGGCAAAGCGATGATGCGCTGGCTGATGTTGTCGAAATCAATGGCAACTGTGACAGGCTCAGGTTTCGCCGGGGGCTTGGGAGGCGCGGCTTGCGCGGCAGGGTCTTGAATTTTCTCTTCATCGCTTTCCGGTGCCAGCGGCGACGGTAAATCTTTCTTCAACACTACGGCATAGACGCTGCGGGTAATCTGATTCGAAAGCGCAAAGCTGGACATATCCAACCAGCCGCTGGTCGGGGCTGCATCTGTGCTGGCGGTGAAGTAAATATATTTGCCGTTCTTGTCAAAGTTCGCAAAACGCGCATCGCTCAAACCATCAGTGATTTGCGTGCTCTTGGCAGATTCAAGCGAGTAAACAAAAACCGCGCACAAACGATTCTTCAACTGCCTTGTGTAGGCAATCCATTTACTGTCGGGCGACCAACTCGGATCAAAGACTTTGAAAGGATTGTCGAAAGTGTTGGTGTCAACTTTGACAGGCGTACCTTTTGCGATGTCTACGTACCAGAGATTCAAGCGCTTGTCTAAAAAAACGATCTTCTTACTGTCGGGCGACCATCGTGGCGAATAAAAATAAGACGAAGGATTGCCGAGACTGATTTTTTTGACTTCGCCTAATCCGGATTGTTCTCTCAGATGCAGGGCGTATTCGCCGGATTCATCGGAAAAATAGGCAATCCATTTGCCGTCGGGCGACCAATCCGGGTCGCGTTCGGCAACCCCTGAGGTGTTGGTTAAATTGCGCGCATCGCCTTTGTCGGCGGGCACCGAGATGATTTCGCCGCGCGCTTCAAAGACCGCTCTTGCGCCTGTGGGTGAAATATTGACGTTGGCTATGCGGCTGGCGACTTTTTCAAAATGCGGGCGAACTGCAGGCAAATCGCCGTTGAGCGAGACATTGACTTTGTTGGTTTTGCCTGATTTCAAATCGTAAAGATTGATCGAGCCGAACTGTTCGTAAACGATTGCGCCCGGTCCCGCCGTTGCCGATTTTATATCCAGTCCGGCGTTGACGATTGCCTGTGTGACGCGCTTGGTCGCTGTGTCGTAAGAGAAAAGCGTGATGGTGTTGTTGCGGTCTGAAAGGAAATAGAGTTTGTTTTCAATCCACATGGGGTTGAAGTCGTTTGAGTTGTTGCGTGGAACTTCTTCAACGCTTGAATCTGCGAGGTTCGCAAGCCAAATTTTCGTCGTGCGCCCGCCGCGATAACGCTTCCATTGCGCAAACGCTGGCGCGAGCGGCAGATAAGCCAAACGCGAACCGTCAGGCGAATACGATGCCGCAAATCCCATCGGCAGAGGAATCGGTGTTGGGGAGACGCCGTCTATGGCAATCGTGAAAAAAGTAGGCGCAGGCATACTGCTGTTGCGTCCTGAAAGAAACAGCACGCTCTTGCCGTCGGGAGTCCAGCCGACAACTTGATCAGCGCCCGGATGATAAGTCAGACGACGCGGCACTCCGCCCGTCGCCGCAACGATGAAAATATCTACGTTGCCATCGTATTGCCCTGTGAAAGCGATCATGGAACCATCAGGCGAAAACATAGGATTTGTCTCTGTTCCCGTGCCGGTGGTGAGTCTTTCCGCCGTGCCGCCTTCGCGCCCGACAATCCATAAATCGCCAGCATAAACAAAGACGATTTGCGTGTTGCTCAGAGTCGGCTTTTGCATCAGCAAAGGCTTGTCTGCTTGCGCGAAGGTCAGACTTGCAAACGCAAGCAAAAGGAAAATGCTTACTAGAACTTTTTTCATTTCTTCTCCTTAAGGTGAGTGGGGCGACAAACAGTGAATAGTGAACAGTGAATAGTGAATAGTGGTAGAACTTATTTCTGACTCTTTTGAATCATCAGGAAGTGCCTTCATTATTCACTGTTCACTCTTCACTATTCGTTATTCACTGTTCACTATTCACTATTCGTTATTGCCTTTGCCGCTTATCGGTTCAGGGTTCGGACGATTCCCATTTTTATGGTAATTCGGATAAGCTGGTCGCTCTGGTCGCTTGGGCGGATTTTTCTTCCACAACTCAAGGGTTACTTCGACAGCCTTTTCCAATTGCGTATCGCGGCCTTGGCGCCAGGCCTTCGGGTCAAGGTCAACCTCGATGTCCGGCGCTACGCCAACATTTTCAACATCCCATTTGCCTTCCGTAGTGTAGAAAGCGAAGTGCGGCGCGGTCACAGAGCCGCCATCAATTAAATTCGGATAACCGCCTATGCCAACCAGACCGCCCCAGGTGCGTTTGCCGATCAAGGGACCTACACCTTGCTTGCGGAACAGATAGGGCATCAGGTCGCCGCCCGAACCGGAATATTCGTTCGTCAGCATCACCTTTGGTCCTTGAAGCACACCAAACGGCGTCGTCGCATCCATTCCTTCGCGACTGGCCCAGTAATTCATCACAGGCTTGCGCAAGAAATCAACGATGTAATCGGCAGCCGAACCGCCGCCATTGAATCGTTCGTCAATCACCGCGCCTTCTTTGTCGAGTTGAGCGAAATAAAAACGATTGAAATTGGTGTAGCCGCCTTGCGCCGTATCCGGCAACCAGACATACGCCAGTTTCCCATTGCTCATCTGATCTACCTTGCGACGGTTGTCTTCAATCCAGGCAAGATTTCTGAGGCCGCCTTCATTGGCAACCGGCACCACCGTGACATTGCGCGAGTTCGAGCCGTCTGCGTTGGGGCCGACTTTGATGACAATCTGTTTGCCTGAGGTGCTTTCAAAGAGTTGATAAAGGTTGTCGCTCGAGGTGACGTTGCGACCATTGACAGCCAGTAGATATTCGCCCTCTGTGACATTGACGCCCGGTTGCGTAAGCGGCGCGCGCAGTTGCGGATTCCAGTTCTCGCCATCATAAATCTTGGCGAAACGATACCGCCCGTTTTCAATTTTATAATCGCAACCCAGCAGTCCACCCGGCACGCGATTCGGATTCGGCGTGTCACCGCCTTGCACGTATAGATGGCCTACGCTGAGTTCGCCAAGCATTTCACCAAAAAGGTAATTTAAATCGGCGCGATGTGCCAGAGAGTTCAGATACGGCGCGTACTTCTTTTCAGTCGCTTTCAAATCCAGACCGTGATAACCGGGATCATAGAAAAAATCGCGTTCAATTCTCCAGGCTTCTTTGTACATCTGATTCCATTCGGCTTTCGGGTCAACATAGACTTCCATGTCACCGGTGCGCAAAAGATTCGGACCGCCCGGTGCGCCCGGTGGCATAGGCGCACCCAGCGTTGCCGTTGAAGCAATGAAAAAATTTTGCCCTTGACGATAGAGTGCCTTCTCGCCATTTGCAGATATGATAAAACCGCCAATGCCATCAAGCATTTTATCGAGTTTGCGTTTCTCCAAATCGTATTTGTGAACCGTGCCGCCGGTTGCACCTGGCGCAACTGGTGCTTCAATGATGAAGAGGTTGTTTGCTTTCCCTGCGAGTATTCCCGCGTATGTGCGCGTCGGAATCGGCAGCGCCAGTACGCGTTGATTGATCTTCTCAAAATCAATCGTAACCTTAACCGGTTCGGGTTTTGCCGGAGGCTTCGGGGCCTCCTCCTTCTTTTCCTCCTGCACCTTTTCTTCGTCGCTTTCCGGCACCAGTGGCGAAGGCAAATCTTTTCTCAACACACAGACATACACGTTGCGCGTCGGTCGGAATGAATAAGCAGACATATCAAGTCCGGCAGAGGTGTTTACGGTGTCTGTGCTTGCCGTGAAGTAGAGATATTTGCCGCTCTTGTCGAATACGGCGTAACGCGCATCGCTCATCGCGTCTGTGACTTGATTGGTTTTGTTCTCTTCAAGCGAATAAACATAGACAGCGCGTATCCATGACTTGAGCGTCTTGGTGTAGGCGATCCATTTACTGTCGGGCGACCAGGCTGGGTTGAGCGTTCCCGCGCCTGCAAGCGTTGCATCAATCTTCACCGGTGTGCCTTTTTCGATGTCCACGTACCACAGTTGTAGCCGCTTATCATAGAAATAGATTTTCTTGCTGTCTGGCGACCACTCGGGCGAGTAATAGAACGAAGGCGGATTGCCCAGGTTAATCTTTTTGACTTCGCCTAATCCGGATTGTTCTCTCAGATGGAGGGCGTATTCGCCCGATTCATCGGAAAAATAGGCAATCCATTTGCCGTCGGGCGACCAATCCGGGTCGCGTTCGGCAACCCCTGAGGTGTTGGTTAAATTGCGCGCATCGCCTTTGTCGGCGGGCACTGAGATGATTTCGCCGCGCGCTTCAAAGACCGCTCTTGCGCCCGTCGGTGAAAGCGCTGCGTTTGTGATGCGGCCTGCGACCCTCTCATACTTAGGACGAACCGAAGCCAGATCGCCACTCAGTGAGATGGTAATCTTGCGGGTCTTGCCTGAATTCAAATCGTAGAGATTGATTGCACCGAATTGCTCATAAGCAATGGCATCCGGCCCTGCCGATGCGGCTTTGATATCCAGCCCCGTATTGGTGATTAATTGCGAGACCTTCTTCGCTTGCGTATCGTAGGCAAAGAGCGTCGCCGTGCCGTTGCGGTCAGAAAGAAAATAAATCTTGTTGCCTACCCACATTGGGTTGAAGTCGTTGGAGTTTTCACGCGGAATTTTTTCGATGCTCGAATCCGCTAGATTGGCAACCCAGATTGCCGTAGCCATACCGCCGCGATAACGCTTCCAGATGGCGTTGGCGCGTGGAATGGGTAAGTATGCCAGCCGTGTACCATCTGAAGAGTAAGACCCTTCGTGCGCCATCGGCAGAGGCACTTCTGTGGGAAACCCGCCGCTGACAGGCATCGTAAAGAGTTGTGCGTAACGCCCCGAAGCGCTCTTGCGCCCCGAAACAAATAGCACTTGCTTGCCATCAGGTGTCCAACCGGCGAGATTATCTGTGCCCGGATGATAGGTCAATCGCTTTGGCACGCCGCCAGTCGCCGCAACCGTGTAAATATCTACGTTTCCGTCGTACTCCGCGTTGAAGGCTATGGTTGATCCATCGGGCGAAAACATCGGTGTGTTTTCTGTACCCAGGCCTGTGGTTAATCTTTCTGCGTTACCGCCATCACGCAAAACAATCCACAAATCTCCCGCGAAGACAAAGACGATGTGCGTTTTGTTCAAGGTCGGTTGACGCAACAGCAAATTATCATTTGTTTGCCCGAATCCAACACTGGAAAGCGCTAGAAATAATAGAACGAATAAGACTGTTTTTTTCATAACTTCTCCTTTCCGAAAACCTCTCTACTTTTGAGAACTATTCACTACCGGACCCACTTTATGGTAATTCGGGAATGCGGGTCGTTTGTATTGCGGACGCGGATTCTTCTTTATCTCGTCAAGCAAATACTCTATGGCTTTTTCGAGTTGCGGGTCGCGACCCTGTCTCCATGCCGCCGGGTCGAATTCAATTTC
>JANMSG010000934.1:0-2728 GCA_031389065.1 Acidobacteriota bacterium
ACCCGGTCGCTACCGCTCCCGGTTCTGACTGGGGCCTGCGACCCCTCCACCTATTGGTGTGCTGTCCATCTAGGTGTAACTACAACCGGAGAGTCTATCACCAGGGAAAATGAAAATAGTGGTGACTAATGAAGAAGGTCAAAGCGCCACCGATGATCGCGCCATTCACCAGCAACGACAACCACACACGCACACCGCTTTTGATGGCGCTTATGGAAATCAAAGTCACGACAAATCCCCACACGTAACACATAGGACTTCCGCCTAAATGTTCAATCCACCAGCCATTGCCGACGTTGTAACAGATGCAATGCGGCACCAGCGTTACAAAAGTGATTGCACCAATGATCAGTAATAAAGAGTTCATCGGCTTGAAGAAATAGACAGCGCAGGCGACAGCAATCAGCGGAATCCAGACGAGTTTGATAAAGGTGCAAAACGGCGTACAGCCTTGCGGCGCAAATCCTGAACAATCAAGCGTTGAAGCAAGAAACCCTAGCGGTATCGAAGCCAGCAATAATACCTTTGACGTATTTGAAAGCTTGCTCCCTGTTGTTGAAAATGCAGCAGCAGAGTTGTCTTTGATCAGCACCGGCAAATTCATCGCGGCAATAGACAGCGATGCCGCAACCAGGATTGAAAAAGGAATTGCCAACAGCAAAGGCATCTCTATGAAGAAATCTATGGTGAAGCGAATCAACAAAATTGTCGCAACAAGAAATGCCACAGCCAACAGCGCGCGTTGTATTCTTTCGATGGTCACAACTATAATCCTCTGCCGCTTGAATCAATAGTACCGGTTCCTAGTTTCTGGTTTCTAAATAGGAAACGCAACAGCAACAAAGCAAAAGGAAAAAGGCAGAAGGCAAAAATGAAAAAAGTCGTCATTGCATTCTTATCTATCGCACTTCTCTTGTCTGTTTGGGTCTTGCCGTCAACCGCGCAAGTCGAAGTCTACGACATCGTTATTATGAACGGGCGTATTGTTGACGGCAGCGGTAATCCCTGGTTTTACGGCAATGTCGCAATTAATGGAGACCGCATCGTTAAAGTCGGGCATGTTGCCGTTTCACGCGCCAAGCGCAGAATTGATGCGCGTGGCCTGATCGTCGCGCCGGGCTTCATAGATATGCTTGGGCAATCTGAAATCAATTTGGTCATAGACCCGCGAGCTGAATCGAAAATTTATCAGGGCATCACTACCGAAATCACCGGCGAAGGCGGTTCGATAGCGCCGCTCACCGATTACATCCTGCAAGAGATGGAGCCGGGTTTGAAACACTTCAATATCAAAGTTGACTGGCGAACTCTTGATGAATATTTCAAACGTATAGAGCGCACAAAGTCTGCTATCAACATCGCAACATATGTTGGCGCCACTCAAGTTCGCCAAGCCATTTTGAAAGACGAGAATCGCACGCCAACCCTTGCTGAACTGGAAGAGATGAAAAAGCTCGTCGCTGAGGCGATGCAAGACGGCGCTGTCGGCCTCAGCACTTCGCTGGTTTACGCTCCGGCATTTTACGCAAAGACCGAAGAGTTAATCGAACTCGCAAAAGTCGCGTCGCGGTACGGCGGCGTCTACGCGAGTCATATGCGCAACGAGAGCAACTCGATTTTGCAGGCGCTAGACGAAGCCATTCGCATTGGCAGAGAGGCAAATATCCCTGTCGAAATATTCCATTTGAAGATGGCAGGCAAACCGAACTGGGGCAAGATGGGCGAGGTCTTGAAAAAGATTGAAGAGGCTCGCACCGCAGGTTTGGACATCACCGCAGACCAGTACCCTTACATCGCCGGTGGCACCTCGCTTGGCGCAAGCATACCGCCCTGGGCGCATGAAGGTGGCACCGCGAAATTTGTCGAGCGCTTGAAAGACCCTGCTATCAGAGAGAGGTTGAAACAGGAGATGCGAACCAATACCAACACCTGGGAAAACTTTTTCTACCTGGCAGGCGAAGGCTCGGGCATTATGGTGGCGAGCGTTTTGAATCGTGACCTCAAAAAATATGAAGGCAAGCGGGTTACCGAAGTTGCAAAAATGATGGGCAAATCCGATGAGATAGACGCGCTCTTCGATTTGGTCATCGCCGACAACGGGCAAACCGGGGCGATCTATTTTTTGATGAACGAAGAGGATGTAAAACTCGCTATGAAAAAACCTTGGATTAGCATAGGCGTCGATCACGGCGCAGTTGCGACGACTGGGAAGCTTTCCGAAGGTCGCGCCCATCCGCGCGGTTACGGCACCTTTCCGCGCATACTGGGCAAGTACGTGCGCGATGAAAAGGTATTGACTCTCGAAGAAGCGATTCGCAAGATGACTTCACTTGCAGCCAATCGTTTTCATTTTAATGATAGAGGATTGCTCAAGCCCGGAATGTTTGCAGACATCGTGATCTTCGACCCGCAACAGATTACAGACGTGGCGACATTTGAAGACCCGAATCGTCTGGCTGTCGGTGTGCGCTTTGTGATTGTCAATGGCGAGCCTGTATTGTGGGCGGGTAAGCCGACAAGCGCGTTGCCGGGTCGCCCTCTGCGCGGCGCAGGCTACGTTGCGAAAAAACTGTGAGCAAATGACTGGATCGCGCTGCCATTTGGTAGTGTCCTAATCTGATGGTGCTGTTTACTAGCCCGCGGAGCGGGCGGTAGCATAAAGCCACGGGTGTCAGCCCGTGGACAGATGCCCAACACCATAGCGAGCCCGCGAAGCGGGTGATAGACG
>JANMSG010000945.1:0-2067 GCA_031389065.1 Acidobacteriota bacterium
GCGACGAATGCTCACAAAAGAGAGAATTACGCTCGCCGGTTCGGCCCGCCGGGTTATCGATTCGGACAGCACCGCTCTTGATTACAACTTGCGGAGCACTTCGAACAATTCTTCGTTATCCGGCTGATCGGCGATGTTGTGGATATCCTTAAAAGCAATCTTCCCTTCTTTATCCACGATAAAGAGCGCGCGTTCCGAGAAGCCATCCGGCGCGCGATAGGCGCCAAACTTCTGGGCCACTTCGCCTTTCGGCTCGAAATCCGAAAGTAGATCGTAAGAGATGCTACCCAGGCTTTTTGCCCAAGCGGTGTTGCAGGGAACGGAGTCAATGGAAATACCCAATACTTGGGTGTCATGCCCTTCGAAGCGGCTGAGGTCCGCTTCATACGAAGGCATCTGAACCGTTCAAACAGGTGTCCAAGCCAAAGGATAGAAGGCTATGAACACATTCTTTTTGCCGCGAAAATCAGACAATTTGACTTTCGTCCCTTTATGACTCTTCAATTCAAAATCCGGAGCCATATCACCAATTTCTACAGACATTGTCTTTCCCCCTAATTGAAATTTAACTACCTGTATTGAAAAATAGCACCAATGAAATGGTTATGCGAGTTGAAACTGAATTCAATATGAAGAAAGGGGAAAAATCAATCATGTGTTGAAAATGCGACCCTTTAAACAGATCGCCTCTATGTCCTGACCGATTACCTATGATTAATTTGTTGCCGTTTTTGCTGTAGCCTCAAGAACGCGATTTAAGGCTGCATTAAGCATATCCAGGCCTCGTTCGCCTGCTGCAAAGCTTTTCAACTTTCCTTGCGAATCGAACAAATAATAGGCTGGTACATAACCTTGTTCATTTTGAAAAGCGTCTTTGAGCCTATGCTCGTTATCAACCGCGCAAACCTCACTGATGTGGTATTCGGCAATCGCTTTGCGAACTGCTTCCATATCTGTGTCGGCTTCGTAGCGCGGCATATGAACAGCCACTACGCGCAAACCCTGGACTTGGAATTTATCGCGCCATTCAGCGACTCGCGGCATATTCTCCTTGCAGATGTGACAACTGACCGACCAGAAATGCACAAGCGTCGGTTGTCCATTTGTCTGTTCTTCGGCATCCGCTGCCGACCCGTTCATCCATTCAGTAGCGCCTTCAAACGTAGGCTTAGGCGTTCCGATTCTCATCCCCATAGGTAAAACTCCTAAAAAAAATAAGCGATAAACACAAAGCCGTTTGCTAAAACGCATCGGCAGAGGTTTATCGCTTATTTACGGCCGATTAATTTTTAACTCAAATTTTTCTGACCGGGTTTCCATTCTGCCTGGCATAGGCCGCCGGTTTGCAACGCTTGAATGACGCGCAAGGTCTCTTCTACAGAACGACCAATGTTGAGGTCGTGAATGACTTTGTAACGAAGAATTCCTTCGGGATCAATCACGAAAAGGCCGCGCAAAGCGATGCCTTTTTCTGCAATCAACACGCCGTAATCATCTGAAACCGATTTGGTAGAGTCTGCTGCGAGAGGATATTTCAACCCTTCGACGCCGCCTTTGTCACGCGGGGTTTGCAGCCAGGCGCGATGCGAGAAAACGGAGTCCGTTGAAACGCCTACGATCTCTGCGCCAATGCCTTGAAACTCTTCATAACGGTCGCTGAAAGCCGTCAACTCTGTCGGGCAGACAAAGGTAAAGTCGAGCGGGTAAAAGAGCAGCACAACCCACTGCCCCTTGTAATCGGCAAGTTGGACAGGCTCGTTGAGCTTCTCAATATTTTTTGTGGATGCCATGGTGAAATCCGGCGCGGGCTGGCCAACCTTCGCCTTCTCAAATGCTACTTGTGTTGCTGACATTTTTTCTCCTTATTGTTGATCTAGTTGATTGTAAAATTACTGGTGAATATTTCGCCGCATTAATCAGTGCGGCAATCAGGGCAAAGCCCAATTAGAGTCAGATGTATAGACTCCGGCTTAAAGCGCGAACGACGAGCCGCGCTTTTGATGAGTTCTGCGGTATGTAAAGCATGTGGCAAGCTTGTGGATTTCGATTTGCCCGAAACCGCAGAAC
>JANMSG010000953.1:0-10126 GCA_031389065.1 Acidobacteriota bacterium
TGTCTAGTCTGCGGTTGACTGGAACGAAGTCCCGCTGGCTTTTCAAGTCATTTACGGCGCAAGACTTGCGCAGACTAGACAGTTACCGCTACCTCACCTGCTCCACAAATCATCTAGGAAAGCTATATGTTCAGAAGCGATGTTGTAGCCGCCTGAGCAAAAGCTATTATTTAAATTCAACGGCGATGACTTCGCCGGCAAATTGTGGTTTGCCCGCCAGCGGTTTGAAATGGATAATTGCCTGTAGATTGTTGGGACCGCAGACGATGTCAACGCTATAAGCCATAGCTCTTCTGAAAAAAGGCACTTTGTTATGGTCTGCAATGTAGAATCGCGTCGTTTTCCCTGCCGACTTCAACGAAATCACCATCGAATCTCCTTTGCACTCAACCGCGACAATTGCGCCGCTCAATTGCTCTGTGCCGTCCAGACTGACAGGCGCGCCGGTTGGCGAATTGGTTGGTGGTTTTTCATTCCTGTCGCCATCTCTGCGCTTTAAGGTTGGCTTCTCTTTTTCGCTGGCAACCTCTGTCTCGTTGCTCGCTTCCTCAATCACCACTGTGCTGTTGGGCGATGCTAACGCCTGTTTGTAGCTTTCAATTGAATTCAACATCGCCACGGCAGATGCCTGAACATCGGAAGTAAGCAAAAGCTCAAGGGTCTTTTTCGCGCCATCGAAATCGCGCAGGCGCATTTGCAGAGAAGCCAGATTCAATTTGAAACGGCTATTTTGCGGCTCCAATTGAATCGCTGTCTTCATTACCCGTGCGCCCTCTTCCAGATTCCCGCCAGTGACCAGATGAACGAAGCCTAACAAGGAATAGGCTGGTGCGAAGGTCGGCATCAACTTGATAGAAGTTTTCAACTCTTCAATCATGGTCTTGGCGATGTCAGAGTTGATGCGTGATACGGAGCCGTCCTGCATGGCGCGCTGCAGGGATTCAGCGTAGTAGTAATGGGCTAAGAAGTTTTTCGAGTTACGAGCGACGGCTTCTTTGAAATGCTTTTCAGCCTCCTGATAATTCTTGCGCCGCACGGCGATAAAGCCTAACCCCTCACGCGGTCCCGCCAGGTTCGGGTCAAGGGCGAGGGCTTGATTGAAATAGGTTTCGCTCTCCTCCAGGCGTTGGGTGTGCAGCAAAATATTGCCGAGATAGTATTGCGATTCGGCATCGGAAAGCAGACGCACAGAGATCTCTTTTTCGCCTTCCGTGCTATCGAGGTTGTAGAATACCTGGGTGTAAGCATTTTGACTGATGTATTGGCGCAAGTTCTTTTCCGCAGTTGCGAAGTCTGTTTTGAAGGCTTGCGTAAAGGCTTCGTCAGCGTTCACACCTGCATGAATCAGATTGACGTATTGCGACAGTTGCGGCTGGCGCGCCATCTTATCGCCAAACATAAAGTAATGCGTTAGCGCCCAGGACTGCGCGTAAAAAACTCCTTGTTTTTCGCGCTCGTTGTAAATCGGTGAATCGTGCGAGACGTTGAACAGATCTTTCAGCGGCACGAATTTTTGTTCGCGCAAATAGTAAACGTGATTGGCAACCGGCACGCCCAGCGTGACTTTGTTTTTGTTCACCTCGAAGGTTGAATAAAGCTCTGCCACTCCTTCGCTCAACCAGGCGGGCCAGCGGCGCGGCGTCGTGCTGGTCAAAAGATGCGTGTACTCGTGAAAGATAACCGCAAAGGGACGCTCATCGCTTTTTGCCGTGATATTCAAAGTAATTAGATTTTCGTCTTGAGCGCGTTGAAAGTATCCGGCGATGTTTGCAGGCTTGCCGTTGTAAAGCGGCTTGAAAGGCTTGTACGAGCTATCATTTTTGAAAACCACCACTGTAACAGGGATAGCCGAAGCATTCTGTATCTTAAAAATTTTCGAGAAGACAGCGCGAAATTGCTCAAGCTTGAGCGCCAGTTCTCGGGTCTCGCCTTCACCAGCGTTGCTGACGATGTTGAAATTTTTGGTTTGCAGATTCAGCCATTTGTCTTTGGCAGACGCAGGAATGGCGAGTAAACAAATAATCGCTATGAACAAAGCATAGCGCGGGCGATAAAATCTCATGTACTTCTCCAATTAAATTTTTCTTTTGGCTTTTATCACTCTCAAAACATCTGTGTGACCCGGCGGTGAGGTGATGTTTTTATAAGCGAACTTCTTTGCTGATCGTTGATAAAGAAGTGACGAATTGAATTCTCGCTGAATCCCGCAAACCGAGTCAAGGTTTTATTTTTGAAGATGCAAACAATCACTAGCGAGAAAGCAATTTGCCCAGGCGGAAATTGCTTTCGCATTTTCTCAATAGTTCAGATAAATAGCGCCCGCTTTATACTTTCACTGCGGCTGTCTTCACTTCATCGGCTTTCAATGCGGAGGCATCTTCACGGCGGTCTAAGAATTTAAAAACCTGTGTGGCGAGAAAAGCGGCAACGATGATGCCTGCCAAATTCCACATCAGATCGTTAGCCGAATCGCGAGGCGTCCAGAGCCTTGTGAAATCGCCATAAAATAATTCGTCCCATAACTCAAGTATTTCATAATAAGCGGTCAGGCTGAAGGTGATGGTCACAGATACAAATGCCACTAAATCATTCGGCAATCGAAATCCCATGCGCCTTGTCGTAACTCTGAACGCCCACATCACAGGCACCAGCGAACAGGAGGAACCGAGCAAATGCGTGTATTCGTCATAATCAACGCCAAAAAACTTTTGCTGGTAAAGACCAAAGCGGTTGCCTAATACGTCTATGGCAATTGCGAAAGCCAGGCAGAAAACAATGAACAGCGGCGGTGTCGCTTTGAAACGAAATCTGAAAAAGCAGTAAAACCAGCCGATAATCAGCGTCGTCAACATTGTGTTGATGTACCACTTCCGGTAAGGCAGACGGATTAGCAGATATGATTTCGCTGCGAAACCGATAATACTGAAGATCAAAAATTCATATCGTTGAAAGAACGCTTTCAGGTTCTTTGCTATGCCGTTATTGGTCGTGCCATTGTTGGCTGTGAGAGTTGCATCTGACATGTATGCTCATCCTTTTGCTTCAGGTTTTCAAGAGAATACCAAAAACGAGGCCAACGCGCTCTGCCTTAGACGCATTTTTCGCGCTTTGGTTGCCAGCGCGTCTTTTGAAATATAGGATGTTTACCTTTGCATGAAAACCTCAGAAGAAGAAAAATTAAACCTCGTCAGCCACAACCATCAACACATCGTTGAAAGTCTTAACCATTTCGCCACCTTTAAAGAGATGCGCCGCTCCGATCAATACCGCAAGCACAAAGGCGCGCTCAATAAATTGTTCAACAAACCGCGAATTTTTGAATCGCCCAACACCGAGCCGCGCCTGCAAGCTTTCCTTCGCGTCGTGGTTTGGAATATCGAACGCGGCACTCAACTCGCAGGGATTATCAAAGCTCTCAATCATCATCCGATTTTGCGTTATGCGGATTTGCTGTTGTTGAATGAACTCGATAACGGAATGCTGCGCTCAGGCAATATTAACGTGCCGAAGGAATTGAGCCGCGCACTATCGGCGCACGCAATTTACGGCGTTGAATACCTGGAATTTACCAAAGGCACAGGCGACGAATTGAACTTGCCCGGCAATAACACAGAGGCTTTGCATGGCAATGCGATATTGACCAGGCATCGGTTTTCCAACCCTCAACTGGTTCGATTGCCGCGCTGTGAAAACAATTTCGAGAGCGCCGAAAGAAGAATCGGCGGGCGTTTGGGTATCTTCATTGATCTTGAAATCGGCGACACGAAATTGCTCGCAACGACAGCGCATCTGGATGTCGTCAATACGCCGCGCTGTCGCGCCGAACAACTTCGCCAGGTTCTTAACGAAGTAGAGATGCGTCTGTTTTTAGAAGATCAGGCGACTAACCACGAACCTCTTGCGGGGGTCATAAACCGAAGTGGCGAACAGGAGTTCGTATTAACGGCCAGGATTAGACCACTTTGGCGACGCGGAGAAAAGCCCACTTTTTCAACGGCTCCGGTCATTGTGGGCGGCGATTTCAATACCCATACCTTTGCGCGCGGCGGGCAATTTCGCACCTTGAGAAACACTATGAAAATTTTAGGCAGCAATCGCATGCGGCTGGCGCGTAGCTTAATGAAAAAAGAGCTTGCGATAAAAGAGCTTGAAAGATTCGGCTATGAAGTTGACGCGCTCAATGACGGGAGTCCAACAAGCAGTTCGCTGGTGTCAGCATTGAATGATAAGAGGAGTCTCCCCGCGCCTGTGCGTTGGTGGGCGATGCGAAGAGTGGGTCCGGAAGGCATTCGACTTGATTTTCGGCTTGACTGGTTAGCCGCGCGCGGCCTTCGCATCTTGCAAGAAGGCGAAGTCACAGACCCGTCAACAAATGTAGTGAGCATTACGGCGCAAACTATCAAAGACCTGGCGCACAAAGACAAACCTCTTTCAGACCACGACCCGATAGTCGCCGATGTAGCGCTTTGAATTGGCAAGTTGAAAATAATTCCAAACCCATGATTGCTGTCACATTGACGAGCGCGACTAAAAAACATAACCTTCGTCAACGCATCAATCAATAACAACTTCTAAGAGAGGGAAAATGACTGACGAAAAGAAGACTACTGACCCGGAGTTGAGCAGCAATGCTTATGAAGCGGAAGCCACCACAGACCTGAAAGACACGACTCCAGACAAGCCGAAAGGAATGCCTCTGCACACGCGCATCTTCATAGGTTTACTGGTCGGCGTTGTCGCAGGTGTCGCAAGCAATGCTCTCTGGGGCGGCGGTAATGCGCGCATCACCTGGGTAATCAAAAACCTTACCGAACCCATCGGAAAATTATTCTTAAACCTACTTTTGATGACGGTTGTGCCGCTGGTCTTTTCATCTCTTGTGGTTGGTGTTGCAGGCATTGGCGACATACGAAAACTTGGTCGCGTCGGCTTGAAATCATTTGCTTACACGATCATCATTTCCGCCATCTCTGTGGTTATCGGCTTGAGCGTTGCCAATACCCTCAAACCTGGTACGCGCGTCACCCCGGAAACACGCGCCGCGCTTGAAGCGCGCTACGCCCCCGACGCATCGAAACGCCTTGAAGATGCAAAGAAAATAGGCTCATCTACGGACTCTGCGCTTATGCAAGTGGTCAAAACCATGGTGCCGGAAAATCCTCTGGCCTCCATCATCGGCATCAAAGCGGGAGAGGAGAAACAGACCGACACGCCGAATATGTTGCACCTGTTGTTCTTTGCGCTCGTCTTAGGCATAGCCATTACACTCATTGCGCCGGAAGCCTCCGCGCCGTTTGTGCGAGGCATGGACGCGCTGTTTCAGATCTCCTCAAAAATCATTGACATGATCATGAAGTTTGCGCCCTTTGCTATCGCCTGTCTGCTGTTCAATAACACAGCGATTTTCGGGCTTGACCTTCTCAGAGCCTTGGCATGGTTTGTTGTGGCAGTCTTGCTGGGACTTTCGATTCACATGTTCGGCGTCTATTCGCTATCGGTCTATTTCCTTTCGCGCATCTCGCCACTTGAATTCTTTCGCAGAATCAAGACCGTTCTGCTCACCGCATTTTCTACTTCCTCATCGAATGCGACATTGCCAACTGCGCTTCGTGTCAGCGAAGAAAATTTAGGCGTGCCGCGCGAGATTAACAGCTTCGTTTTGACTATAGGCGCAACTATGAATCAAAACGGCACGGCGCTTTATGAAGGCGTCACCGTATTGTTTCTCGCCCAGCTTGCAGGCATTGACTTAACCCTCGGTCAACAAATAACGGTCGCTTATCTTGCCATACTGGGAGGCATAGGAACGGCGGGTGTGCCTTCCGGTTCGATTCCTTTCATCATCATCGTACTTGCAACGATTGGCGTAGACCCGGCGCTTATCGCTATTATTTTGGGTGTGGATAGAATACTCGATATGTGCCGCACGACTTTGAATGTAGCGGGCGACATCACGGCAGCAACCTATGTTGCGCGCTCGGAAGGATACGAATTATTGAAGCCGCATACGGCGACAAGTAGCGCAGCGGGCGATTAAAGCTGGGAGCGCGGACATTCCTGTCCGCGCTCCTGCGAGAGAGTTATTTTGATTCCCGTGTTCGACGGTCGGTTTCGTGCAAGCCGGTTCCGTAGTTGCGTCCGTTGTAGGTCAACCCCGGAATCACTCTTCCTTTCACGCCGATTTGCGTGCCTTTGCTGGGTACGCCGTATTTTTCTGTGACAATCCACATTTTTCCTGTGCCGTCATCAATTTCAAATGCGCCATAGTTCAAAGCGCCATAAGAGTTCGTTACGCGCCCAACGATAATGACTTCTTTATTGGCGTAACGTCCCGGATCGGCGGTCACGTGGCTAATGGTTTTGCGGTCTGCACAAGCGGTTAATCCGAGTGCGAGAAGCCCTATAAAAATGCTCGCAATTACACTTTTTCTTTTCATTGATTCTCTCCTCCTGCAAATTTGCCTGTATGGGTTGGTAGGGGATGAAGGGCATCGCCGCACGAACCCACACGGTTTTACCCAACCCTACCGTTGTTTTGAGATTTCAAGCGCAGAAAAAGATGCCTGAACGAAAATTCTGTTTTCACAAATTTCGTTTAAGAAGTTCTTTAACATCGTTGCAATTTTCAACTGCTTCTTTGATTTATCCCCGTTCAGGCAGAGGGTAATAATCCTCGCCTGTCTTCTTGTTCTTCCTGTTCGCAAGCATCAAAGCGCCTTCTTTGATGGCTGCGCCGGCAACGTAAAGCGTCGTTGCCACAATCACGAAAAGAAAGAAATGAATCGCTAAAATGTATCTGTATTCTGTGCTGAATGCCGCGTGAGTGCCCAGATAATAAACTGGCACGGCAAGCAAAATCAATAACGCGTTACGTCGTCGAGCGAAAGCCAGCAAGACAATGCCCAGAAGAATCAACAAACGCATGGTATCTGTTTTGAAAATATTTTTTTGCAGACCGCGTGCAATAGAGCGCGGCACTTGCGTCCATTGATAAGGCGTTGCGCCGATTTCAAACAATTGCGCGTCCCCTGTTTGTAAAACAGTTTTTTCGGATGCGCCGTTGTTGGCTATCACAAAGCGCACCTCTTGGTTTTTGCCACTTGAAAAAGCCACTTGCGTCAATGTCATAGGCTTTTCTTCATGCGCCTTCTGTTCCTCCGATTTCGCAGCATTGGCAGATGCGCTGGAAGCGGCTGCCTGATCTACGTTTTTGTTTTGCTTCGCCTTCGCTTTTTTACTGAAATGATAAACGCGCCTTGATTGCAGCGTAAAGCGCCGGTCTAAGGCTCTTATCTTCAAGTCAGCCTGTCCTTGTTCAAGGGCTATGGGAATAACCAGTATGTAATCGGTGTTTTTCTTCACGGCAATCGGCGAGGGTGATAAATGCTCTGCGTTGTCTATGCCGTCGCCAATCAATCTCAAGCTTCCTGAAGGTGTGATCGAGACATCAATTCCCGTAGAAAGTCTTTCGGCATTTGATAACATTTCGCTCACACTGTTTGACCAAACCGGTATTGAACCTTCGCTAACTTCTATCGCATGACCGAAAGAAGGTTCAGGCAAAACCGTCGGCGCTATGCTTGGAGAAGCATTATAATTTTGTGAGCGAAAGTCGTTGTAACGCAACATAAAAGCCATACGAAACAACATACCTTTCGCAAACCAGACGGGATTTGCACGAATGACTTCTGTTCCGCGTTTGAAGCGATACTCGTCGCGCTCTATGCCATCAGGAAACCAAAGACTGCGTACGTATTCAGGGCGATTGTGCCACTCAGCATCTTTGACCATCGCATCCGCATCTTTCGGCGGCAAGGCGAATTTACCTTCACTATCCATCTCTGCAAGGCCTTGAATCAAATTCAACCCGGTGACAATGGTCAATGGGATGAAACGATGATAGACAACCCAGTTGCGAATCGTGATGGGCGAAATCACTGCTCCCATCGCAAGTAACAAAAGCATCGCAGAGCGCATTTTTTTGCCGCGTGCGAAAGTCACAAAAGTGATTGCCGCAAACAAAAGGGCAAGCAAAAGCGGATTCGAGCGCCACCAACAAGCCAGTCCGAAACAGACTCCTGAGGCGATGACCGTTGCATATTTCGGGTGTTTGCTCGCTTTGATGAAAAAGAAAACACCCAACAGAATCGGCAGCACGACAAGCGAATCCGGCGAAAGCCACAAAGAGTGATACGAAAGATGTGGAGACAACGCTGCCAGGAATCCGGCGATGAGAGAAAGCGCAAAAGGAAAGAACTCTGCTGCAATGAGAAACAACATCAATACAGACAACGCATCACAAATGACTTGAATCATCCGCAAAGTAAAGTAGTGATTATCCGGATGTTGTGTGCCGTAAAGCCCGCGCAGCAAAAGCGCATAGCCTGGCGGGCGAACCAGCATACTGGCATCGCCCGGGTCAACCTCTTTGCTTGGAAAAAGCGCTCCCCCGTCTTCTTCCATGCGCTTCGCTTCCTTTTCGTAAACCCTCACGAACGTCGTCGCTATGGAGTCCTCATGCAAAGTTTCGACACGCATATCTTGCCATTGCAAAAGCCGCACACCGAAAGCTGTGAAGAAAATCACCGCGCAAGCAGTGATGAAACGAAGATGCTGTTTTGTTGATAATTTTGCTTGCGGTTCGAGTGCAGATGGCTCGGCAAGACAGGTGCGTAACCATTCAGATGCGGAAACGCGCCAACTCTCAGGTTGAAAAGAACCCACTGGATCAGGCACAGCGCTAGATGCACCTGACTGCAATTCTGTCTGCATACTTCCGCCCCCATGTTCGCTCACAGCAGAGGTGAGGCTGCTCAAAGTGTATGGCTTCACAGACAGGCGCAACGGATAATGCGGAATTATATTTTAGGTAGAAAAAAATTGTGACCTTTCTCCTACCCTCAACGTCTTAGAGAACAGATGCCGTCGCGCGCAGTCTATGCGATGGATCACGTAAGGCTCGCAGCCGCTTGGCAAGGCATAAGCTGCGGGCCTTTCTTCTTTCACTTCATTAATGACGAATTGGTCAAATTATAAATACTACACTTCTTACATATCACGACTTTAATAGCACAACTATGGAAAAAGTATAGGGAGGTTATCGGTACACGACATTATCCACATCCACGGAGTAAGTACCGAGTTGCTGATTATAGCCCTGATTGACTGGCGAATCCAACGATAAGCAAGCTATCAGGCAACTCAACATTTGAGCTTTTCAAGCACGATTGGTCACGCGATCTACAATTTGCCTCGCCGCCACGCCCGCACAATAAAACGAACTCGCCGCCATTGCAAATAGAAAATAGTGGATCGGCAAAATATATCTGTACTCGGTGTGAAAAACTGATTGCACACACATATAGTAAAGCGGTATGGCGAGCAACAGAATCAACGCAAGTCTTTTTCGCGCCAGCGCCAGCAAAATGAGTCCCGTAAAAATCAACGGAGTATTCGTTCGGTTCTGAATATGATTTTTTGCAGTAGACGAACCAAAAACCGAAAAGGCTGTGTCCAAAGAAAAGGGGTTTTACCAAATTCAACGATTTCGGCTTTACCCAACTCGACAGCAGGTTGCGCGCCGCATCATCACAGACAGAAACCAAAAGGGATGGGCGCCAATCACCGTCAAGCCGCGAGAAAAACGATAACGGTCGCGCTCTATGCCGTCAGCTCGCCACAAACCGTTTTCATAATCCGGGCGGTTGTGCCACTCTGCGTCTTTGCTCGCTCCTTCTGCATCGCTAGCCGGCATAGCGAATCTTTTCTCACTATCATAATCGGCTATACCTTGAACCAAAGTGATGCCCGCGTATTAATGCCTAAAAAATCAAGAGGCAAAACACTGCCATCCGGTAGCGAGTTTTTTTTGAGGCAGCGGTATTGGCAGCAGAATCGTTAAGTCTGCTTGAAAACCGCTGCGATAACCATTCAGAAAGGCGATTGAGAGTTCGCCGAATTGAAGAATTGTCTATCATAAAAATGAAACAGGCGTTCCTCACTCTTTCTTGCTCAACTCCGGACAGACATAAAAGAGCAAAGGGCAAGACCGCTTACCTCAAGAGTGAGACTATCTATCTTTTCCATTCTTTTCCAGAGCACTCAATACATTGGAACCTAAAATTCT
>JANMSG010000999.1:0-2730 GCA_031389065.1 Acidobacteriota bacterium
GAAGAACTTACGATGCGCAACCACAAGTCGCATTAAATTTGCTTTTGCGCTCCAAACCCTGACTTTGCAATAGCCCTAGCTTCTACGGTAATTACAGGCGCGCCGCAATTCTTGCATTTCAACGCGCCATCTTCGCATAGGCTTTTGCAATATAGACAATTTGCATTCATCTTGAACTCTTTATCTGCTTCTCGTTTTTGATCTCAAAACTCGATGATACTTCGAAGGCAAATCACCCTCAATACTTTTGGCTTTCCTTCAACAGTACTTTGCCATCTCATCAAATCTTGTGATTTGGTTAGGCGTTGTGTCGCTGCAAAACTTGACACTCAATTTCGCGTTGCACTAAGATGCCTAATCCTGTTTTCAGGCGCATTCCTCGTTATAATAGATTCTTACGTGAAGACCCTGAATTCGCCTGTAGGATGTTAAAAATGGATCAATCGCCAAGTATAGACTACATTCCGATTCTTCTGATTTTTGTTATGGCGGGCGGACTCGCCACTGTCATCATACTTCTATCGAGATTCGTCGGACGACATCGCCCTACGAAAGAAAAGCTTGAGCCTTACGAATGCGGCGTGGAGCCTGTCGGCAGCGCGCGCGAAAGGCAGTCGGTTAAATATTACTTAGTCGCCATGGTCTTCTTGCTTTTTGATATAGAAATCATCTTCCTTGTGCCTTGGGCGGTTATCTTCAAGAACGCTTTGAGTGATCCTGCATTTCAATCTCTCAGATGGGTTCTGTATGGCGAAATGATGGTTTTTATGGTCGTACTATTAGCCGGTCTGTTTTATGTCTGGCGAAAAGGAATTCTCGATTGGAGCAAATAAGCAGTTAAATTCTTCGCAATCAAACAACCCTTATTATGACAAATCTCCTGATAGAATGGGTCATTAAGTGTGGCGTAATGCTTTTCATCATGCTTACGGCGGTCGCTTACCTGACCTTCCTTGAGCGCAAGGTTATGAGTTGGATTCAGCTTCGCACAGGTCCCAATCGCGCCGGTCCCTGGGGATTGCTGACGCCTGCCGCGGACGGCTTGAAGATGCTGATGAAAGAAGATATCCTGCCGACTGCGGCGACCAAGTGGCTCTACATCCTGGCTCCGGCGATTTCAGTGATTCCTGCACTGATGACTTTCGTAGTGATTCCTTACGGCCCTTCGGTTACTTTGTTCGGCCGCGTCATAGAACTTCACGTTACCAACATCAACATCGCTTTGTTGTACATATTCGCGCTCACATCGCTGGGCGTTTACGGTTTAGCCATTGCGGGATGGTCTTCAAACAATAAGTATTCGTTGATGGGTGGGCTTCGTTCCAGCGCACAAATGATCAGCTATGAACTGGCGCTTGGTCTGTCCATCATAGGTGTTTTGATCCTCTCAGGGTCGCTTGATTTGACCAAAATTGTTGAAGGGCAAATCAGCTACTGGGGCGGTTACAGATGGAATATCTTCCTTCAACCTTTTGGCTTCCCGATCTTTTTCATCGCCGCACTTGCGGAAACCAACCGCACACCTTTTGATTTGCCGGAAGCCGATTCCGAATTGGTCGCCGGCTATCACACGGAATATTCAGGAATGAAATTCGCCATGTTCCAAATGGCAGAATATTTGAATCTCATCACCTCGGTTTCGCTTTCTGTGACCTTGTATTTTGGCGGCTGGTATGGTCCCGGCGTGAAAACCTTTCCCTTACTTGGCATTTTCTATTTCGCCCTGAAAGCCTTCATTTTTATTTTTATCATTATGTGGATTCGTTTCACCTTGCCGCGATTCCGCTATGACCAGTTGATGAAATTCGGTTGGAAAGTTTTGCTACCACTCGCAATTCTTAACGTCTTACTGACAAGCACAGGACTGATGATTTATAAGAGTTTCATTCAATAAATTGATATGGAAAAAGTATTATTTATTATTTTTGCTGTCGTAGCGGTGTTGAGCGCCTTGAACATTTTGCTGCAACGCAATCCGCTCTACAGCGCGCTTTCGCTCATTGGTGTGTTGGCTTGTCTTTCTGCCTTATTCGTTATGTTGAACGCGCAGTTCATCGCTGCGATTCAGATTGTCGTGTATGCTGGCGCCATCATGGTGCTGTTTGTCTTCGTCATCATGCTTTTGAACGAACCCAAAGACGTGCCGCACATAGACAAGCAGCGCGGCTTACGATTTCTGGCGATTCCCTTCGCGGGCCTGTTATTGGCAGAAACTTTTTACGTCGTGATGCGATTGCCGCAGCCGTCCCCTTTGCCGTTGCCGAAAATCGAGAATCCCGAGCAGGCCTTCGGCACGACCTGGAGCATAGGCACTGCGCTCTACACCAATTATTTGCTGCCCTTTGAAATCACCTCGGTTTTGATTTTGATGGCAATCGTCGGTGCAATGGTTTTGGCGCGCCGCGATGGAGATTAATATTTAGTCCTTAGTCCTTAGTCCCTAGTCCCTTGTAGAAAAGTTATCAACAACGGGTTAGAGACTAAGGACTAAGGACCAAGGACTAAGGACTAAAGTATGGTTCCGTTATCTTGGTATTTAGGACTTTCGGCGCTGTTGTTTACGATAGGTGCCGTCGGAGTCATCATCAAACGCAACACCATCACGATTTTTCTTTGCATAGAGTTGATGCTCAACGCTGTCAACTTGACCTTTGTTGCGATGTCGAGTTTCTTCAAAGAAATATCGGGACAACTCTTTGTCTTTATCGTGATGACCGTTGCGGCGGCTGA
>JANMSG010001016.1:0-2701 GCA_031389065.1 Acidobacteriota bacterium
GGAACCTAATCCTACATGTAAAAAAACCTTGAAGCGCACTGCCTATCGTTATAAAGACATCTTTAACTTCAAAAAATATCCCGCTCATTTGTGATGAAGGTAAGGAGGAGGAAAGCAAATGAGCAATAAGAATTTGAATGATCTGCTTTTTACAACATGTTGAATTATCACACGAAAATGGTTACGGCGCGTTTATACACCCAGCCAGATGCTGCGTCAAGGAAAATGATTTAGACGAGGGTTCAATCGTTCTTTAAGAAAGCCTTGCTTGACAACAGCAAAGCCGAGTCGAAAAAGACTCGGCTTTGCTGTTTTGATACCAACAAAATCACTTTGCATTCAATACCCAATCTCGGACACCGGCGGATTGAGAATATCACTCGACCTTGGCTAGAATCGATCAGAGCATCAAATTCTGCTTGCGAAATCGGGTATCGCGAGGTCAACGGGGCGGTTCATTCACTTCCTGGACGGCAGCCCTTGAGGCCATCAAAGGCTCGTTCAAATCCATCTTTTTGCCTGCAGAACTTTTTCCGGCAAGCGCTTCTCCTCTATGTTTTTTCGGTGATAAATCATCGGACGGTTTTTTTGTTTTTGCCATTACGAATCTCCTTTTGATTAAAGTTTTGATGCAGCTCGCCCGGGTTCGCCTCTGTCGAGGCTGTGAGAGTAGGTAGGCGAGCTGTGCATCTGTAAACAGCTCTACTTGGTTATGTGCGAAAGCGGAAAGACATTACAACAAATCTTCGAGACAGAAAGCAGTAGGCAGTAGGCAGTAGGCAGTAGGCAGTTTGCCCTGCATTGTAATGTGATTGTTTATTGCGTAGCGCCTCTGCGACAGGTACTTGCACTTGTCCTATGGCTTACTTCTCTGAGTGGAGTGATGCTGTAGCCCTTGATGGCGACACTGCCTACTGCTTACTGCCTACTGCCTACTTTTTGGCCACAGCGCGCCGCATTACTTTTTAAGCGTTAGAGTCCTGTTGCCCGATATCTTCGGATGAGGGTCGCTCTTTCTTCGCTTTTTCTTTCAGTTTATCGTATTCCTTGTCGCTAATGGGAAGCCCCAGAGGAATATGACGAGGTTTTTTGTGGGTGGGCGAATCATCATCTGAGGGCAAATCCGCGGGATTGATGCTTCGTCCCTTTTCGGCTGATGAGCCTGTCCCAGCAACACAAGCCGCTTGCTTCGACTCTTTTTGTTCGTTACTATCTTTGTTCATACTGATACCTCTTCAAAGTTAGTTAAGAAAAATTATCAACTCGCCAATCAGAGTCGTCAAACAGCAAGTCGTACGGAACGGCTCAACCTTACCATCGCCGCGTCTCTTACGACAACAAAAATATTCAATACGGTCAGCCGTTACGCGCCGCGCAATTTTTCGAGCCACTGCCGTGCGGCATCCGCGTACGGTGATTCAATCTCTTCGAAAATCTTTAGCGAGGCTTCCATCAACTCAATGGCTTTACGTATATCGCCCAAATTCTTATAAGCGACACCCAAATTGCCAAGCGCATTGCCTTCGCCTTGGCGGTCGCCAATTTCATGAGCGATGGCAAGGTATTGTTCATGGAACTCAATGGCTTTGCGCGTTTCATCCAAATCTGCGTAGGCATTACCTAAATTGCCAAGTGCAGCGCCTTTGCCTCGGCGGTCACCGATTTCACGAGCGATGGCAAGATGCTGCTCAAAGAACTCGATGGCTTTGCGCGTCTCGCCCAAAGCGGCGTAGGCATTGCCAAGGTTGCCGAGGTCAGTGCCTACGCCTCGGCGGTCGCCGATTTCACGGTCAATAATCAAGGCTTGTTCAAAGAACTCAATGGCTTTGCGTATATCGCCCAAATTCTTATAAGCGACGCCCAAATTGCCAAGCGTATTGGCTTCGCCACGCTGGTCGCCGATTGCACGAGCGATGGCAAGGTATTGTTCATAGAGCTCAATGGCTTTGCGCGTCTCTCCCAAAGCTGCATAGGCATTGCCTAAATTACCAAGTGCAGCGCCTTCGCCTCGGCGGTCACCGATTTCACGAGTAATCACAAGATGCTGCTCAAAGAACTCGATGGCTTTGCGTATATCGCCCAAATCTGCGTAGGCGATTCCTAAATTGCCAAGCGTAGCGCCTTCTGCATTTCTATCTCTCAAGCGTTGCGCTGATCGAAATCCAATTTCCTGCCAGCGAATGCGTTCTTCTGGATGTTGTCGAAGATAGAGAATATGTACGCCCCTATCCGGATACGCAATACACAAACGCGCTGCCTCTTCGTCAGTTTCAAATTGACTTACTGCCCAGGCATGCCCGACTTGAATGTTTAGCCGCTCACGGTCAAACAGTTTCAATGCTTTTGCAACATCTTCGTTACCTTGCAGATATAAATTCTCAGCGCGAGCAAGCACTCGTTGATAATGAATGGCGTGGCGACGTTGTGCTGTTTCGTGTTCTTCGCTATTCAACCCCGCTAAAGCAAAGTCGCGTAGCAAATCTTGCAGATAATAGCGCTCTGTCTCGTGATTCCACTCTACCAGGCAATTCATCTCAAGCGTTATAAGCGAATCTTTTGCGGCATCAAGTTCCAATCCCAATACGAAGGCTGCGGCTTCGGCGTCAAACGAATCGGGGAATACCGCAAGCCTACGCCACTGCCGTTTTAATTCTTCGTCTTCAAGCAGGTCTAAATTCAAACTTACGGAGGCTTGAATTAA
>JANMSG010001034.1:0-12585 GCA_031389065.1 Acidobacteriota bacterium
TACATTCGTTAGAACTGCCTACTGCCTACCGCATACTGCCTACTACTTTCAGGAGAAATTATTATGTCAAGCAGTCAAGCAATTACAAACTATGATGTGAAAGATTTGAGCCTGGCGCCGCTCGGGAAACAGCGCATCGAATGGGCCGAACGTGAGATGCCCGTTCTGAGATTGATCCGCGAAAGATTCGCCGCAGAGCGCCCCCTCGAAGGCAAGAAGATGGTGGCTTGCTGCCATATCACGACTGAAACCGCGAACCTTGCGCGCACCCTCAAGGCCGGCGGCGTAGATGCAGTGTTGATTGCCTCTAACCCGCTTTCGACGCAAGACGATGTTGCCGCCGCGCTGGTGGTTGAATACGGCATTCCGGTTTTCGCTATCAAAGGTGAATCTTCCGAAACCTACAATCGCCACGTTCGCATGGCTTTGGATATCGAGCCTGATTTGATTATTGACGACGGCTCTGACGTGGTTGCCACGATGGTCAAAGAGCGCCCTGAACTCCTGACCCGGATCATTGGTACAACCGAAGAGACCACTACAGGACTGGTAAGGCTTCGCGCTTTGGAAAAGAGCGGCAGAATGACTTGGCCGGCAATCGCCGTTAATGACGCGCAGACCAAACACTTTTTCGATAACCGCTACGGCACAGGTCAATCAACGCTGGACGGCGTCATTCGCGCAACCAATATTCTGCTTGCCGGTCGCAATATGGTAATCGTAGGCTACGGCTGGTGCGGCAAAGGCGTAGCGATGCGCGGACGCGGTATGGGCGCCAACGTCATTGTTTGCGAAATTAATCCGATACGCGCCATCGAAGCAGTGATGGATGGTTTCCGCGTTATGCCTATGGCAGAAGCTGCGCCGCTTGGCGACATCTTTATCACCGTAACAGGCAATCATCACGTCATTGATGGACATCATTTCGAGAAGATGCATGACGGCGCGATTGTCGCAAACTCCGGTCACTTCGACGTTGAACTGAACCTGGTGGCGCTTGGCGAAATGAGCGAATCGAAAGAAGAGGTCAGACCTTTCGTTGAAGAGTACAAGGTGAAAGCGACGGGCAACCGCATCATGGTTTTAGGCGAAGGTCGCTTGATTAATCTTGCCGCTGCCGAAGGTCATCCTGCCTCTGTGATGGATATGAGTTTTGCAAATCAGGCGTTATCGGCTGAATACCTTGTGAAGCAGCACGGCGAATTGAAACCCGGCTTGCATCTGTTGCCAGAAGAGGTTGATCAGGAGATTGCCGCGTTGAAACTGGCGGCGATGGGCATCAATATTGATTCGTTGACCGCTGAAATGATTGAGTACATGAACAGCTGGGAGTCCGGCACCTAAGAAATTTTTGCTTTGGTTACTTAGCGAAAAACTTTTATGCGGCGACTCAAAAGGTCGCCGCTTTTTTTATTATGAGAATGAATTTCGAGTCTTTATTGAATGGAGTTTCTGCTTTGATGGTGCAGAGCTTTTGCAGCAAGCTCTCGGACTTGCGCATCTTCATGGTGTAAGGCTTCAACTAAAAAAGGAATTGCCTGATTGGCATTTCTCCCCATACGTCCTAAAACGGCTGCGGCCCACGTTGCGGCAAATGAATTATCACTTCGGAGCGCCTCAATCAACACAGGCACAGCTTTTTTGCCGATTTGCCCTAAGGCTTCAACGGCGCGGGCGCAAACATTCAAATCGGCATCGCCTATAGCTTCTTTTAATAACGGAATAGCCGCCGCCGCGTCTGCGCCTATTTTTCCTAAAGCTTCCGCCACCACAGCACGAGTATCGGAATCCGTGTGAACTATTGCTTCGACGAGATGCGGCACGGCTGGCTTGCCGAGAGAGTCAAGAATTCCGATGGAGCTTATGCGAAGGTATTTATCATCGTCTTTCGATAAAGCTACAAGAAGCGGGAGAGAGGCAGAGCCTATTTTCTGTAGAGCTTTAAAGGCTTCGTAGTGAATGGAATCTTCTTCATCCGGCATTCTTAATATTTCAGCGATAGTAGAGAGCGTTGCAGGAAGCGCTTCCGACCCTGATTGTAAAAGCGCATCAATAGCTTTTGAAAAAAAAGAGTCTCTTTTTTTTATCATGTCAATAAGCAATGGGATAACACTGTTTGCATCGGCACCGATTTTTCCCAATGATTCTATGGCATATTCTCGCAAGTCGTTGTCGTTACCCTCATCTATTATGACTCCTATCAAAGTCGCCCCCGCTTCTCGCGCAATCTCACCCATATATCCTAACGTTTCAATTGCCAAGCGGGCAGTCAAATTTTGCTGATGATTAACATCCTGAATCAACTGTGGGGCGATTGATTTGAGCGCAGTGATAACGCGTTCATCTTTACTATCAATCATTGCCAACGGGAGAGCCAGGCTGCACCGAAGAGGGGCATCATCCAAATCTCTTTTCAAGGCTTCAATCAATGGAAGGATTGCCAACCTTGCGTTTTTTGCCTTTGCTCTTGCGAGTTCTCCAATGATGAAAGTCGTATAATAGCGGACTCTTCTATCTTCATCATTGAGTTTTTGAGTGACGGCTAGAAGTCCATCATCTCCCATCCGCGACAACGCATAGGCAGTAGAAGACGGCCAGTCATCCTTACTCTTCTCGTTCATCGCCTCGGTTAAAATCGGAATCGCTTCTTTGGCTGTGGTTCCCAAATTGGTAAAGATTCTGGTGATAGATCGCTCCCCCTCTTTATTTTTGAAAGCCTTGATTAAAAGAGCCATAAGGCTCTGGTCTTGGCGCACAAGTTCAGTCAAAGCCTCAACAGCAATATCTGAGATGTCGCTGAATAAATCTTCATCCTCATAACTTTGCCTGCTGAGAGCTTTTAGCAAATCCGGCACAAGGCTTCTCAACATTGATAGATTATCTTGCTCATCAATCGCAATGCGGCACAAAGCGGTTGCTGCCAAACAGCGGAACTGCTGGTTTGCCTTGCGCCTGGCTTCTAAGATTGCCGGAATCGCGACGCGAGCTTTTTCTCCAATCAAGCCAAGCGCATAAATGGCAGCATTGTGCAATTCAACATCTTCATCCTTGAGCAATTCCATCAACGCCTGTATGCCTTCGCTGCCCGATTGCGCAATTGTATAAGCTGTCAGGTAATTGATGTTATGCAGGATTGCGCTCATAAACAGATGAATCATAGGGGATTTCTGCGGCGCGTTTCGCCCTTTATTTTTCAGCGCAGCCAGAAGCTCGCTCACCTCCGTTCCACCGGTTGCCGCATCTTCAACAGCAAGGCGTGTGATTCCTGAGTTGCGAATGTGACGACATAACCCGTCAGCATAGAGCTTGATCAAATAAGAGAGTTGTTGATTTGCTAAAACGAATTCCGCTTCGATGGCTTCAGGCATTTGCGCGCCGCCTATATTCTCTCTGTAGCCCCACCACAGCGAGCCTGTGATTTTCACAGTATTTGCATGTGCGATGGTGATGGAAGAGAACTCTGTATTATCCAGCCAGCGCTCAAGATAATTCCAAGTCGGGTCAAGTCTCAGATGCGCCGACAGCAGATTGGTTACCGCAGACCCAAGCCAAAACCAAGGCTGGTTAACAAAGTCATCCAGAGCTTCGGTAGAGGCAGGCGTAGTGGCGGATTCGCATAGAGCCTTCTCAGATGATGGTTCAAGATTCCTGCTTCGGCTTAAGTTATCGAGTAATACCTCTTTTAGTCTATCTTCGCAAAAGAGGCAATATGAATTAAGTCTATTCTCCATTTCTTTACTTGCCGACCAAAAGCTTGAATGCCTGGCGGTCTTGGTTGGTAAACGTGACGATGGTGGTCATGCCACTATGGGATTTATCTTTAGTGACAGCGGGCATATTGCCCGGATGAATTGTGAAAGGCGCGACTCGATAGCACCTGCTTGAGATGGGTTGTGCAATATCAGAATGTATTCGGCTGCTTATCTAGCGACTTTGAAATGTTAATCTTTATTCTCTCGTTCTTCTTTGCGGCGGCCACCCTTGCGGCGTTCTTCCTTGCGCGTCGAGAGTACGCCTTTGTCCGCGTCGCGCGAAGTGTCCCGGCGATCATCTTTTCGGCGGTCAGTGCCTGAGCGTTTCTCTTCGATTATTTCTTTTGCAGTCTTAACTTTTTTTGTGCGCATGCAGATCTTTTTAACAAGTCTTTCGGATTTATACTTGATGCCCTTCGATGGCTCTGATTGTATCAGAGGCAGTTAAATCAAATGGGTTCGCGTCCAGTAGGGCTCGAAAATCGCTTCGTTTTCGCTCGTCAGCCTAATACCCATCATGGTCGGACTATTGGCTGGAACGAAGGTGAGCGTTTCTTTATAGCACGTGCTTGCCTTGATCATGAAGCCTTGCGCTCTAAATCTTCGAGGCGAGTTTCAAACTCACGTTGCTTCAGTCGAAGCTCGGCAATTTCGCTACGTGATTCATAATGCGATGAATGTAATTTATCAAGACTCGTATCAATGCGTCTTAGATCCCGACGCAACTCGATGATTTCGCGATCTACACCATCGAATCGCTTATCCATCGCATCGAATCGCTTATCCATCGCATCGAATCGTGCATCTATTTCCGCAAAACCATCATTCACTCGCGCCAACACCGCTTCAAGCATGGGATTCGTCGTAGACGCTTTCTCTGCGTCAGGAGTATCTTTTTGTTCGTCAAGGATGTTGGTTTTATCTTCGCTCATTTCGATTCCTAGATGGCTGGTCGGCATTCGCTCTTACTTCGATCAGCCACGGTCGGCAGAGCCCGTTGTCAAGCGACTGCAACTCAATCCGTGATGGTAGCGAACCCAACTCTGTGTTCACCTTGCCAGATGCCGACAAAACTCTTTGCCGTGGCGCTCAACCGCATACACCTTTTGACCGTAAGTCATGCAGCTTTATTTATGCGGAGGTTGCTCCCGATTCACCGTCGCCGCTTGCAGGTGTTTCACTTGCAGGCGTTTCGCTTGCAACCGCCGGAGTGTCGCCATCAGTAAAGAATTCTTTGAGTTCTTTGCCGGGTTTGAAATACGGAACGCGCTTGGCAGGAACATCCACAGGTGCACCGGTCTTCGGATTGCGTCCGCGACGCGGACCGCGCTCGCGTGTGCGGAAACTGCCAAAGCCGCGCAACTCTACCTTTTCGCCTCTGTGCAGCGCGCCGATTATCGAGTCGAAAACGGTTTCGACAATTACCTCGGCATCGCGCTTATTCAACTCCGATGCGCGCGCTACCTCTTCTACAAGCTCTGCTTTAGTCATTGTTTTCATACCTTCCTACTTGCGTCGTTCATCAAACACCCAGACCACAATTGATAAACTTCTGCTGATGTCACGGTTTGCCTTTCGATATTGAATTTCTTAAACGGCTCAAGTATCTACAGCAAAAGCCTGAAAATCAAGCTCATATCGGCATTTCATCATTCAAGCGACAAGTCCACGTTTGACACTCTTCGTTGCAGCCTTCTACAATTTTTAACTTGACGTTGATTTAAACCTTACTCATAAAGAGAATTTTATTTCGTGAACGAAGGAATTATGACAACACCGAAACCACAATCGCTTCCGCACGACCAATCTTTTCTGACTCGCGACGTGCAAAAGCGCAGACTTTCAAACGGCTTGACCGTCATCACCAAAGAGCGGCATGACAAACCCGTTGTCGCTTCTATCATCTGGTATCGCGTAGGCTCGCGCAACGAAGAGCTTGGGCAAACCGGCAAATCGCATTTCCTTGAGCATATGCTATTTAAAGGCACAGAGCGTTTCAAAAAAGGCGAAATTGATCTGATCACTCTGCAAAACGGTGGTGCCAACAACGCCTTCACCTGGCTTGATTTTACGGCGTACTACTTCACTTTCGCGTCAGACCGTTGGCAAGTGGCGCTGGAAATTGAAGCCAATAGAATGCGCCACACCTCTTTTGCGCAAGAAGAATTTGAGTCCGAAAAACAGGTGGTCGAAGAAGAATTACGCATAGGTCTTGATGGTCCCTGGGAGGTTCTGGAAAACGAAATATGGGCAACGGCATTTCGCCAACACCCGTATCATTGGCCTACTGTGGGATGGCTCGATGACCTGGAAGCGGCTACTGCAGCCGATATGAAGGCATACTACGACAAATGGTATCATCCGCAAAACGCCACGCTCGTTCTTGTCGGCGATTTCGACACCGATGAATTGATGCCGAAAATTGAGGAGTTGTTCGGTGCCATTCCAACAGGCCCGGAAGCAAAACCCTTGCACATCGTCGAGCCTGTGCAGAAAGGCGAAAAGCGCGTCGTCGTGAAAAAAGAGACGCCGGTTGAGCGTTTAATTATAGGCTATCACGCGCCTGCGGTTGGAGAAAACGATACCTATGCGATGCACCTTGCCGAAGCGATTTTATCTACAGGAAAAACCTCGCGCCTGTATCAACGCCTGGTGGAAGCAGACCAATCGGTCACCTCCGCATCGGCGCACTACAACGATCATATAGACGCATCACTATTTTACTTGCAAGCTGAATTGAAACCCGGCTTCACGCTTGCATCTGTCGAGCAGGCAATTTATGAAGAGATTAATCGCCTGAAGAAAGAAGCAGTTTTGGATGCGGAACTTGAGAAAGCCAAACGACAGACGGAAGCAGACCTCGTGTTGAGCAACGAAGAACCTCTGCAACAAGCTATTTTGCTCGGGCAATATGAGACCATAGCTTTTGCGGAACGTATAAGCGAAGAATCGCGCGGTTATCATTATCTCAACACGCTGCTTTACCATATGCGTCAGGTCACAGCCGAAGATATTGCGCGAGTGGCGCGGAAATATTTCACGCAGGACAATCGCACTGTCGGTTACTTGATCAACGAAACCGAATCAGAAGCCACAACCTTCAACACATCAGATGAAACGAGCGAAGGAGCAGGAGGTGAAGCCGTTGAGTAATCAATCAAACGCCGCGCCACAAACGGCGCAAATTAAATTCGATGTCGAACGTGTAGAATTTCCGAACGGCTTGGTGCTGCTGCTATCTGAAAATCACACCACCCCGGCTGTTTCTATCAATGCAATTGTCCTGGCTGGCTCGCGCTTTGAAGGCGATGACAAAGCGGGGTTGGCCTCACTGGTTGGCGAATTGATTGATGAAGGAACGACGACGCGATCCTCGAAACAGATTGCCGAAGCGGTTGAATCCGTAGGAGCGCGTTTCAGAACAGCCGGCGATTATCAAACCAGCGGCGTACAATCTGTCTTCTTATCGCATGATCTCTGGCTGGGTTTGGACATTACGGCAGATGTTTTGATGAATGCGACCTTCCCGGAAGACAAAATCAAACTGCACATCGGGCGTCGCGCCGCGCAAATCAAGAGCCGTCTGGATGTGCCGCGCATTCAAGCTTCCGATGCCTTCAATGAAATTATTTTCGCAGGACACCCACTACATAAACCCTCAATCGGTTACGAAGAAACCATCGCAAAATTGAATCGCGATGAATTCGTTGAGTTTTACAGGCGTTATTATGTGCCCGGTAACACCTTGCTTTCGATTGTCGGCGATTTCGACAAAGAGGAATTGAAACAATGGGTCGCGGATATTTTCGGCAAGTGGGAAGGCGCAGTTGATTTCAACAGACCTGCAATTGCCGCCGTCAATCGGCAAACAGAGCCTATCGAAAAATTCGTTGCAGCGCAGAAAGAGCAGATCAACATCTTCATCGGTCACTTGGGAATTGACCGCAAAAATCCTGACTTTTATGCGTTGCTGGTGATGGACACGATTCTCGGTTCCAGTCCGGGATTCACGTCGCGTATCCCGCGTATTTTGCGTGACGAGCAAGGGCTTGCCTATACGACCTTCAGCAACATCACGTCGAGCGCCGGACTCGATGCCGGGCGTTTCATTGCCTACATAGGCACCTCGCCTGAAAATCTTGAGCAGGCATTGAAGGGGTTGCGCGGCGAGATTACACGAATGGCGAAAGAAGTTGTGACGGCTCACGAACTGGAATCGGCAAAGGCTTATTTGACTGGCAATTTCGTTTTCGATTTTCAAACCAACGCGCAGATCGCCGAGTTCTTAGTCGAAGCCGAAGTGTACGAATTGGGCTTCGAGTATTTGAAGACCTATCCTGAAAAGATTCGCGCTGTAACGATTGAAGAGGTCGCAAGAGTCGCCAGCAAATACCTTGCGCCAGATGCGTTGACAACTGTTGTCGTAGGCCCTGTTGATGAGCTTGGCAATATTCAAGAGTGAAAAGGACTGAGGACTGAGGACTGAGTATTCTAAAGATTTGAAGGGAAACTATGCACGATGAAGTGAGATACGCAATCCCCTGTTCCTCATTCATACTTCGTCATTTCTTAATTCACTCAGTCCTCAGTCCTCAGTCCTGATTATCTTCCCCTAGCAAAAGGATTTTTAATGAAACGATTTTTTCACATTCAAAAGTGGTTTGCGATACTTGCGGCATTTGCAATCGCCGCACAAGCAAGCGATTTGCCGTTGCCTTCGCCTGATGCAACCAACAGCATCAACGTCGTTGACCTCAAAAAGCACTTGAGTTTCTTAGCCTCTGACGAACTTGGCGGACGTTACACCTTCAGTCAAGGCAATCGTATAGCGGCGCGTTATCTCGCTTCGCAACTCGAATCATACGGCTTTCGCGGAGCCGCGCGCGAGGGTTCTTTCTTTCAAAAAGTGCCATTGGCTTATCGCACGGTTGATCTTGCAAAAAGCACCTTGACGTTCAACCTTGCCGACGCGAAGAAAGAGTTCAAGTATGGAGATGACTTTCTGACACAAAAGCTGATGGATATGAACGTCAAAGGCGAGTTGGTCCTTGTCGGTTACGGAATCGTTTCATCAAAGAGCAAACGCGATGATTATGAAGGCATAGACGCGAAAGGCAAAATTGTCGTGGTGATAACCGCCGAACCGCAAGCGCTCAAAGCCGCAGGCATCGAAGATGATGAAACAATCGAACGAACGGCTATGGATCGTGGCGCGGTCGCAATGATTTTGATTTCATCAACTGATGTGTGGCATTTTCTGCGAGGCACAACCTCAGGCGAACAATTAAACTTACCACCGCGCCCGAATAAATCGGGCAAACTTTTCCCGACGGTTCAAGCAGGACCAAATTTGATAAAGACTATAGCAACAGCTGTAAGCAAAACGCCTTCTTCGTTGATGGTGTTCGATGGCAAGCCTATGAAAGCGGCGACGCTGAATTATACCGCCGAATTGAAGCTGAGTGTGTCGGTAAAAGATGTGCCGCCAGCGCAAAACGTAACGGCTGTGCTGGAAGGGTCAGATGCGAAACTCAAAGATGAATACGTAGTCGTCAGCGCCCACTACGATCATCTCGAAACCAGCGGCGACGGGCAGGTTTACAACGGCGCGGATGATGATGCCTCAGGCACTTCTTCGGTTCTTGAAATCGCTCAGGCGTTTTCAATGGAGCGTCCGAAGCGTTCCATCCTAATTGTCTTTCACACGGGCGAAGAGTTGGGTCTGTTCGGCTCGGAATTCAACACGGATTATGAACCCGTTGTGCCGTTGAACAAAATCGTCGCCAATTTGAATCTTGATATGGTCGGTCGCAGTCGCGCGGAAGGCGACACGGACGCGCGTGATAAAGAATTGACGGACAAGAATTCGATTTACATCATAGGCTCTGACAAACTCTCTACGGAGTTTCACAAGCTGAATGAACAGACGAATGCAGATACGCAAAAAATGCGTTTCGATTATTTATACAACAACGAAAATCACCCGCAGCGTTTTTACTATCGCTCGGACCATTACAACTACGGCAAGCACGGCATACCCATAGTCTTTTACTTCACGGGCGTGCATCGCGATTACCATCAAACAACAGATGATGTGGAGAAGATAGATTTCGCCAAGATGGAGCGCATAGACCGTATGATTTTCGCGTTCGGTTGGCGCCTCGCAAATTTAAACCATCGCCTGGTTGTGGATAAGAAACCCGCCACTAACAGCCCGGCGCAATAGTCAACAGTAGGCAGTAAGCAGTAGGCAGTAGGCAGTTATTGTTTTTCAAGCATCAACTTCAGCTTAAAAGCACCTGGAGTCGGAGCCTGAAAAGGAAGCCAATGAACTGCTTACTGCCTACCGCCTACTGCTGATGCTTTCACACTTCCGCAAGATTTTCCCGACGATTGATTGAGGATTGCTGCGCTTGGTGAACGGTTCACTCCTTCTAAATTACTGAAATCGTGTTTTGCTCCTCGTGGCATCGTGATTGCACTTTGATCTTACCTAAAACCAGGTTGAGGAGATGAATATGAAAAAAGTTATTTTCAGTCTGTTTCTTATCGCTTTATTGCAGTCTGTGGCCTCGGCGCAGTCGAATGACAAACGCGCCTGGGGCTATGTGTTCGGCGGAGTTGGCGGAGCCTCTGATGGCGAAGGCGCTTTTCTACACGTTGGTGGCGGTGGCGAAGGCTTGATTCGCAAAGGATTCGGGATGGGCGCAGAACTCGGATACGTCGCGCCGATCAGCGAGAATTTTGGTAATGGCGTCGGTCTTCTCTCCGTCAATCCAGCGTATCACTTTAACCGGTCGCAAAAGGCACAGCCTTTTGTGACGGGTGGTTTCTCGCTGGCCTTTCGCAACGGCGCTACAGGCGGAGGAAATGTAGGAGGTGGCGTTCAGTATTGGTTCAAAGAAAAGGCGGCTGTACGAGTCGAATTCCGCACTCACGTTTTCTCAAGCGACAGCCCGTACTTCCACAGCTTCCGCGTCGGTTTGAGTTTTCGCTAGTCGCTTTTCAACGGAAAGATTTTTCTCGTGAGCAGATTGATAAGCCAGACCCAGAAGATATAAACCAAGGTGCTGGCAATCCAGAATTGCCAATAAGCCATGGATGTGTTTTCGCCAATCGTGAAACGCAAATTATGGGCTACGTTGATGTTCATATCCGGCGGCGTAAACAAGCGGCTGAATAGTTGAAGGACTAAAAAGCCTGCGATTGCATAGAGCCACGAATACTGATCAACCCGCACTTTTGCAAGGGCAATCAAACCGACGGTGTTGCCGCCTACGTGTGTAAGAAATGAAGTGAATTGATAATCGCCGGTGGTGATTTGATAATGCGCCCAAAGCGGCAAGCCCAGCAAAAGCCAGAACGCCGCAGGGCGAATGATTTTCGGATGGTTGGCGAGAAGCCCCAAGCCGAGCGCCAGGTTCGATAGATTGCAAACCCAAAAAATATCGGCGGCTTTATCCTCCTGCCATAAAACGAATAAGCGGACGAGAAAGAAAACTATCGGTAAAAAGCCAAGCAGCCGAAATCTTTTCATTTATGGTTCGCCTTGTTTCAGAGAGCCTTTACCCGCGAATCTGTTCGATGGCTTGTTTCATTCGCTCAACGGCTTTTTGAATATTTTCGAGCGAGTTGGCGTAAGACATTCTCAAGTAGCCTTCGCTGCCAAATGCCGCGCCATCGGTTACGACGACGTGCGCTTTATTCAATAGCATTCTCGAAAATTCCGCCGAAGTTTTGCAGTTATCGCCCAACACCCCTTTGATGTTCGGGAAAGCGTAAAACGCGCCTTCCGGCATCGCGCATTCGACGCCTTCAATGGAATTAAGAGCCGGAATCAGCCAATCGCGGCGTCGCCTGTATTCCGCGAGCATCATCTGCAAAGATTCCTGCTCGCCGGTTGCCGCTTCGAGCGCAGCTTTTTGCGATATGGAACAGGCGTTTGAGGTCGAATGGCTTTGAATCTTGAGCATCGCTTGAATCCAGACCGCGTCGCCTAAGGCGTACCCTATGCGCCAACCCGTCATGGCGTGTGATTTCGAAAACGAGCCGCTGATCATCACGCGAGAGCGCAACTCTGCGGGCAAACTCCCGGCAGTGAAAGGCTCGGCGGGCGGATAAGCAAAATACAAATAACATTCGTCGCTAATCACCCACATATCGTGTTCGACGGCAACTTCGATGATTTTGCGAAACTCATCCGGCCCGATGATGCGCCCGCTGGGGTTGTTCGGCGAATTGATAATTAAGAGCCTCGATTTCGGCGTTATCGAATCGCGCACCATATCGGCGGTTAAAACGAAATTGGATGATGCGGTGTCTATAAAAACCGGATTGGCGCGCAGGAATTTAACGATTTCGGGAAACGTCACCCAGTAAGGCGAAGGAATCAAAACCTCGTCGCCCTCGTTGATGAGCGCCGCCATCGCATTAAATATACCTTGTTTGCCGCCGACTGTGATGATGCACTCCGAAGAAAGGTACTCGACATTGAAATCGCGCTTCATCATCTCAACCACAGCGAGTTTGAGCGGCGCGATACCACTTGCCGAAGTGTAGCGTGTGAAGTTTTCTTCGATGGCTTTTATGCCCGCTGCTTTCACTTTTTGCGGGGTAGGGAAGTCAGGCTCGCCCGCTCCCAAATCAACAAGATCTGCACCTTCTGCGCGAAGACGCTCCGCTTCGATTAACACCGCAAGAGTTGATGAAACTCCCATGTTCGTGGTGTAGCTGGACTCTTCAAATTTCTTAGTAGTCATTCGTGCTTAGTTAGTAGTCCTTAGTTTTATTTTGCGTGTGGTAAGCAGTAAGTAAACAGTGAACAGTGAATAGT
>JANMSG010001060.1:0-2582 GCA_031389065.1 Acidobacteriota bacterium
CGACGACCTCGCCTCCAAGCTCAGGCACCAGTGTTGCCACGTTGCGCATTCCCTGAACAGACAAGCCCTGTGCTGCCGGGCCTGCCCGCCTCGCCATCTGTAGCATATCCGCTGGAGTCACCCTGCCACTTGTTGCTGCCATTGTTTGCGCCATCGCGTTAAAACGGCGCTCCATCTCAGCCTTTCCAAGCGCGACCGAGCCGGTGACTTCCAGAAACTTCATTGCATTCTGGGTTTGTTCTTCCAATTGCTGCGGATTGAATTTGTCGCCAAACAAGGTGTCAAAGGCAAAACGAAACTTAGACGCCATCGGCAGCATTTCGATGGAATGCTTCAGGTCGCCGAACGCCCCGTGAAGATCAGCAATGCTCGACGTGGTTTCATCCAGCCTAAGCCCTTTGATCTCATTTACAGTTTTTCGGACGGCGGCAAAGGCTTCAGCATTTTGACTGTCAGAAAGATTGATGGTTTTGAATTTTGCCTGTGCCTTCGCGAGCCTCATATACTCGTCCGTATAGTCTCGTAAACTACTAAACGAGGTTCGCCAGATTCCACCAATCTCACGCCCAGAACTAGCAAATCTGTCAAAGGTTGATGTATGCCTGCTGATGGCAGATTCTTGCCGCCGCCAAGCTGTCTCCTGACTCGATAGAGTGCCGCTAAATCGTTTCGCCGCACTCTCCATTTGAGCGAAGCCGCTGACGATATTACTGACATCAAATTTGCCACTTATGGAATAAGTATCGTTCATTTGCTATGCCTCCTCACATCAGGCGCGTAAGTATCTTCTGCATTTTTTCAGTGGATAACGCTTCAACCAATTCATAGTAATATTCATCGGGCATCGCATCTCTCCACTCTTCGTAGCGGTCTTGGTTGACGTTCGCCAAGTGGCAAATAAGTGTCTTGAATCCTGCCAACTCTCTCACACTTGGCGAACGCTCTTTCTTATCATTCGGCACTTTTAGTATCGAGGGCATAGCGCCCTCTTAGTACCTCCACTTGTTGATTAATCCGCTCAACATCAGTCTCTATGAGGTCATCAATATGCGATTGCTCGACTTTAAGGATGTCGCCGATTTGCACGATGCTATAAAGCAAAATAAGGTCAGAGCGCTTCTGACCATCCGGCTCGGATTGAATCAATTTCCATTCACCGCGACGGATTAAGCGAACGGACGCGCTCTTGTGCCATTTGCCATCTGGCGTTTGAATGCCCGGATTCAAGGCGAAAGGCTCACTCACGATGTCAGTCATTTTTGAGATTTTGCGCCATCGCGGTTCTTCGACTTCTTGAGGTCGTTGTAAATATTCCTGCTCAAGCTCTGCAAGGGTTTGCCTGATTTTGATCTCATCAACTACGGTAAGGGATTCGAGCGCCAGCATAAGTTCCGTTACATCCGTCAGTCCACCGAGACTTTCAATGGAATACGCTAGAAATAGAGTTTCGCGCTGCTCTGCGGGTAGTTCTGGGTGCGATACTGCCTTTTGCTGAGATCGGGTTAAAAGCTTAACTTGGCACTCACTTATAACCTTGTCTTTGATAATTATTCCCGGTTTAAGTTCGCAAAGCTTTTTGGCAATTACTGTCTGAATCATAAATTGATGCTCCTTTGGTTTGAATTTTCTAATCTCTACGGGGTTAGTTCCTCACTGCACATTTTGTTCATCCATGAGGTTACGTCGCATCCATGAGGTTACGTTTTATGCTGCTTGGAAATAACAACTACGCTTACTGAAACTTTGCGAGTCAGCGCCATCGTGATTTGCTCGCAAAGATCCGCAAGCAATGCGTCAGTCTGTTGCCCCACTTCTACCCCGTAACCCGCTGCGCGGAGGTTCATCTGTTCATTGATGAAACGCTTCGAAGCGTTAAGCTTTGCGGTGTGCTGTTGATAAACATTGGGCAATGGTCTGTATGGATGAATGCTACTGCCACGACATTGCTTCAACGCAGCCTCGCTTGCAGATTTCTGCTGTTGAAGGGCTTGTGAAACTGTGCATAACTGAGCTTGCACAAGTTTTAAGTGACTTAATTTTTTTGTTTCTAACATTGGATCTCCTTTAATTGAAATTTTGAATCGCTCTCAGGTCTTACTTCAACGATTTTTTTTCACTGGCAAAGGTGCAGCCCAGAGGCTCCTGAGTCCACTTAGATTGAGCTGTGGGTTTTCCTGTCGGTAAACATTCAAGTCAATTAAATCCTGCTCATCTAGAGGAGCGGGATTATTGGACACACCGGCATGGCGCAAAAGCAGAGAAGCTGCCTTGATTTTATTATCACCTTCCAGCTCCTTCACGAGGACTGCAATTGCCTTTAGGGTTGCGTCCTGAAGTTGCATGTGGATTGCGCGACCGCGTTCCGTGCGACGGATTTCAAGAGCCAATCGAAACACATCGTGGTGATTAACCCATCCTGAGACCGTTTGCCGCGTAACACCCACCTTTTCAGCACACGCAGTCACGGTCATACCTTGGGTGAGAAGATCAACGGCTACCCACTGCTGCTCGCTTAAAGACTCGGTGACATCTGCCAATTCAGGCTCAGGGTCTGCTTCGGATTTTTTTTTGGTGTCGGGTTT
>JANMSG010001063.1:0-4442 GCA_031389065.1 Acidobacteriota bacterium
CCTATTAGTACAATCCTTGTAAAACAATTCCTCAATTTTGCCTACGATACGATAATGACAAAACAAGTGGGCGGGGAGGTTGATCCGACATATGCTCGATACAAACCTACTTTCGATTATCAAACCGCCTATCAATTATTACCTTTTTTTGAAAAGTATATGCCTGAGCAAGCAACTTTAATCCGTGCTCAAATAAACGGAATGAGTCCTAATATTTCTCCTACACAAATCAATTTACTTAATAATTCAAATATGGAATTGAGTATTAACGATTTGAAAGCCCAGGCTGACTCTGCACCGCTGGTGCAGAAAGATCGTCTTTATAAGCAAGCAGCTATGCTTGCTTCGCGGAATGGTATGACAGATCAAGCACTTTCAATAGCCCTAAGCATTTCCAAAGAGAAAAGAGAGGATATACTTTCGATTATTCATTACCAAGCGGCATTGAAATTTATAGGCAGAGGCGACCTAGATAGTGCTTATCGCCACGTTCAAAAGATTAATTCAGAACCCGTATCAATTGCTATTGTCTTTAGTCGTATGGCAAGGGCTTTACGCGAGAAGAAAGAGAATCTAAGAGCCAAAGAATATCTAAATGATGGTGAGATAATTATTGATAAGGTTTCAGCCAGTTCAAATAAAGCATATAGCTTACTTGAAATTACAAATGAAATGGTAATACTTGACATTACTCGAGGGTTCGAGATGATGCGTACTGTTGTTAAAGCTTTAAATCAAGCGGAGATACCTGTAGATGATGGAGTGAATTCAGGGAAAATCATTTTCGGTTTGAATTCCATAAACTTTGAAACAAGTTTTTCAAAACTAGCAACCGAGGATTTTGATCGCGCATTATACCTAGCTCAATCCATAGAAATGAAAGATGGTTCAATAATGGCTCAATTAGCTGTTTGTAGAGGAAGCCTATTGAATTCAGAACAAAACAATTCTAAGGAAAAAACTGATAAAGATATTAAGAAACCTAATAAATCATCAGAACCAAAAAAGCCAAAACCAGAGAAGACAAATTAATGACTTAAGATATCTGAAGCCTATTAGCCAGCACCTGGCTCTATCAAATTTGCTATGTGACGAACTTCTGCGAAGGCAATCCGTTAGGACATATCAAAGAGCATTTGGATGATGCCCGATGGCGCATCTCAAGTAATTGAGATCACTCACCTTTAATTTGCACAGGCTTCAGATACCTTAGTTTTTTTATAAAAACCGGTGAATAAGATTGTTACATCTGCATTTGTACAATAAATGAAATGTGTTTAACTCAACCTCGAAAAGGAGATAATTCAAATGCTACTCAAGAAAAAAAAATTCGCGTCTATCCTACTCTTTGCCTTTGCCCTCACTTTTTCAGCCCCTAGCTCAGTGATAGCGGCTAAGCCAAGCAAGCCAAATAAATTAACCAAAACTTCTTCAACTTTTGAAAAATTTATTTGGACGAAGAAACCTCCTTCTACAACTAGACTTACTACTAAAAACCATGTGAATTCAAAACACTCAACTAATACAATTTCTGTGAAGGCAGGTTATTTCTTTCAAAATGAAATAGAGCCTATTTGGAGTTGCAGCCTATGCGGTTGTTCACTTATCTCACATTATTGGCCTCCTTGTGTGATGGCAACCTGTTTTTCACACATGCCATTTGGTTGCGACTTTTCTGGCTAATAAGGCTTGTTAGTGATGATGAGAATATAGTGCGTTTAAGAGTTGTAGGAATCTAGTTAGAAATATTCCTACAACTCTATCGATATTCTAACTATAGGAAATCAAAAGCATATGGATGATTTAATAAACCGACATTGGAATTGGAAAACGGCACATGATTTTGTTCCTGTTATTATGTTTATTGTTATTGGATCAGCATTTATTGGTAGAGAAATTTGGTGGAGGCTGAAAAATCGCTCTAAATAAATACTGTCTACGGATTACGGACATTATCGGAACAAATCATTTTCAGGAGGGCGAATCAACTCGCTTGCCGAAGCCACTCGCGCTTCGTAATTGAAGCCGCGAACTATCGCAACCGGAACGCCGTCACTTTTCCCCATCACAAGTTCTGCTGCGGAAGCGATTTCGTCGGCTATGGCAATCATCGTGACGCGAAGCAATTGCCCGTATGAATCGCGCTGCCCGCGATAATCAATCAGCGGTGCAATGCCTCCTACACCTAACGCTACGTTGACGAGACCTTCGCGCCAGGGGCGACCAAAAGTGTCGGATACGATGACAGCCAGACGAACTCCGAAAGTTTGTTTGAGGGCGGTTTGTATGCCTTGCGCTGATACGTCCGGGTCTTCAGGCAATAAGACGACGAAACCTGGTGCGACGTTTGATTGATCAATGCCTGCGTTGGCGCAAATGAATCCGTGATGGGTTTCGCAAATCATCACGCCGCGTTCTTTGCGAACGATACGCCGCGACTCTCGCAAGACGACTTCGACGATTCGCGCATCTTTATTGAATTCTTCAGCCCATTTTACGGCTTCTGGCGAAGGCATAATGGTTTCGAGTTCGACGATTCGCCCTTCGGCTTTCGACACAACTTTTTGAGCGATGACGAAAACATCGCGCTCTTGAATTTCGAGATTCGCGTTGCGTGTTGCCGCGACGATGAGCGCCGGCAAATCATCGCCCGCGACAATTTCAGGAATGCCGATTAAACCAATTACGCTGATTTGAGGAAGCATAGTTTTGAGAGGATACCGTACAGCTTTTATCCGCGTTTTGCTATGTAAGAGTAGAGAAAACTGAAACTGTTGAGAGTCGGTCACTGACCGACGGACTGCGCAGTCAGTGACCGCTCCTCAATAAGCGACTTTATTCTGTTACAATTTTAGAAAGTCTTTCCGCAATCTTCATCGCCTCAAGCAATCGGAAAGTCTTAGTAGCTTTGCCTTCTTCTAAAAAAGCTTCAATGTCTGCCGGCTCATCTATATCAAGCGCGATTCTTTCGTTGCTCACCATCAAACATTCGACGCCCACCTGCAAGGCTTCTGCTTGGTGAAGCGCCAGCGAGTTGGGCCCGAAACGCGAAGGAAATAAATCCGCCGGGGTGCGAATGATGGCGTTCGTCCCTGTGCCTTCGCGTGAGGGAACCAATAGCGCATTCGGCGTCTTCAATTCAATCGCCAGCAACTCATCAATATCTTCGCCTTGAACCAAAGGCAAATCGGCAGGCAGGCGCATCACCGCGTCGAACCCTCTGGCGCGTAAGAGGCGCGAAGCCCAATCTACAGACGCGCTCTCTGATTCCTGCGCCTCTTCAAACAACACATTCCAACCGAATGCGCGGGCCTGTTCTGCGGCTTTCTGAAAATTGGTTACGATGAAAATATGCTGGGCTTTTTTTGCTGTGGCGAGGGCTTTGCAAACATCTTCAAACATCGCCCAAACCAGTTGCTGCCTTTCGTCAAGCGTCAACAAGTTTGCCAGTCTTGTCTTGGCACGATTTGGCTCTTTGATTGGAATTAAAAGGGCTTTCATTGCTTTTTAGGACTGAGGACTGAGGACTGAGGAAATTATAAATGAAGTAGAAACCATATATGATGAACAAGGGAGTGCAAAAATTACTTCATTGTTCCGCCTTCCTACTTTTCTGCACTCAGTCCTCAGTCCTCAGTCCTCAGCACTTTAATAATTTGTCGCGCTACTTCTTCTTTGTCTTTAAGTGTCTTCATCACAGTGTTCATTACAGCGACCTGCATTCCTAAATCTTCGATGGATGGCTTCAAGGCTTCGTCTGCTTCATCAAGCACAAAGAGATTGACGAAGTCTTGATAAACCAAAGCCACGCCACGCGCCGAAACCTCATGTCCTAAATCGCGGAGCATATCGGCGGCGGGACCTTTGAGAGCTTGCCCTGCAATGATCGGCGTGATGGCGATGACTAAAGCTTGCGTCTGTTTGAGCGCTTCGCGGATCCCTTGCACAGCTAAAATAGGACCGATGCTGATGAAAGGATTGCTCGGACAAATAATAACCGCATCAGCATTGAGGATTGATTCGATAACTCCGCTTGCAGGTTGCGCCGCTTCCATGTTGTCAAAGCGAATCTCATAAATTTGCGGCTCGCAACGCCGCCGTACAAAATATTCCTGAAAGTGCAACTCGCCTTCGTCCGTCAACACTCGCGTAGGGGTGTAGGCATCGCTCATCGGCAAAATTGTCGAGCCAACACCGAGCGATGAAGCAATCTGTTTTGTCACTTCGGTTAACGTTTTGCCTTGTCGCAGGGCGTTGGTTCGATAGATGTGCGTCGCTAAATCTTTATCACCCAGATTGAACCAAATCGCTTCACCGTAACGCGCCATCCACTTCAAGCTTTCAAAGGTGTCGTCGGCAAGTCCCCACCCCGTCGTTTCGTTGATCACTCCTGCGAGTGTGTACGTCACCGTATCAATGTCGGGCGAAATGCGAAGCCCGAA